>JALWSA010000061.1 GCA_026993805.1 Thermotogaceae bacterium
TTCCAAAGGGCCATACAGAGCGGTTCAGGGAAGTCTTTCCCCTGGTGGTGGCCTGAAGATCCTTGCTCACGAGCGCATCGTTTGGCGCCACTCTCTTTGCACCAAAAAGCGAATTCCACACCTTCGGGCTTCCCACATTCGAATCCGTTGCAAGTATTGCAAGCGTCTCGGGGGTCATCAAAAAGGGAATATCCCAGGAAAGCAAACCCGCAAGCCCCGTATGATCTGCATGAGCATGGCTCAAAAACACGAACTTGTACCTTCCATCATACACAAGTTCTCGCGGCGCCAGATCTTCTCTGTAAACGGGAATCGGTGGGATCAGCTTCAGCTTCAAAAGATCTTCCACCGCTCTCCCTGCTCTCGGATTCAAAAACTCCTCAAAAAATTCCCCCCACCCCGCAAAATTAAGCCCAAAATCGAGCAGGAAACACTCCCCGCTCCCCGCGCAAACACTTATCTTATTCCCACCTATCGTGCTGTGACCATCGTGTATGGTGATTTTCAAGGTGTCACCTCCTGCCATGATAATAGCCAAAAGGGCCGGAAAGAGCAAAACCATTAGAATTGTTAGGCAAATGCATTCTGCCCGAAATTCAATGGAAGAAATGATCGTGAGTTTCGGCAGCGGTGGATGGTAAAAGAGAAGCTTTTAGAACAAATGATGTAATACGAAATGTGATACAATAGGAGCATGAGGTTCAAAGAGATCGAGATCCGATGGACGCGTTCAAACATCAACCATATTGCTCGTCATGGCATTAAGCCTTTCGAGGTTGAGGAATGTATTTTTTCAAATGATCCCATAATTTTGCGAACAAAAAGTAAGAGAGAAAAACGCTACTTGGTATTATGCCAATGTCCCGTAAATGGTCGGTTCCTTCTTGTGGTTCTGACGCAGCCAAATGAAAAAGGACAAGTTCGAGTTATAACGGCGCGAGATATGACTAAAGAAGAGCGAAAGTTTTACAAGAAAAGAAGGAGGTGAAACGATGAGGGTTCCAGAGTCCATCGAGGAAGAAAGAAAGTTCTGGGACACGCATAGCATCACAGAATTTTTAGACGAGCTGGAACTCACCGATGTCAAATTCGTCAAGAAATCTCCCATGGTGACATTATCGTTCAGGATAGAAGAGGAAAAAGCCAAAGAGTTGAAAGCTCTGGCAAAAAAGATGAACATACCCTATTCAGCTTTCATCAGAAAGATCATCGACAAAGTCCTTGAGAAAGTTAGAGAGTAAAATTGCCGCTCTTTCCTTTCCACAAACCTTTCATGCCCCTTTGGTACCCGTTATGCCCATTTGAGAGAATACCTATATACTTACTGATATGCTGAAATAGCACCAAAAGTTAGGTCATGTTAAAGCAGCTTTTTCATGCAGCAACAGACCCCTCCCCCGTAACATATCTCACCTGGCGTTTTGCATCACAGCCTTATGCTGCTTTCCACACGGCGCGGTGCGTAATTAAATTACACCCGATTGTTTGCTTCCCGCTTCAAGCAATCGCAGCAAACTTTTGCGCCTACGCGAGAATCGAAGAAGCCCAAAGCATTAAATACCACCCTTCTCCCACCACTCAAGGAATTCGGCGGGGGTGAATATTTTTATTCCTGCCGCGCTTTCAAAATGCTTTTTGTTGCCCGTTATGATGGGCACTCCTTCTGAAGCGGCGACTTCCAGGAAAGGAAGATCTGAAGGATCAGGAAGTTTCGTTTTTAAAGGAGAAGGTGAAACCAAAACATTTGTATCGACAACCACTCTCATTTCTCTTTTCTGACCTCTTCTATAATCTTTTCGATTTCATCGCTTAAGAGCTTGTTCAGGCCTTTTTTCAAAGAAAACATCCTTAGCTCTTCAACAGCCATTTGGGCTTTCACCTTTTCTATTAGATCGAGCACCATTTTTGGATCGCCATCTATTTTTATAACAACAGCTTTGGGTTCTCCATTAACTGTTAGGACTACTTCGTCGTTTTCCCACAAAAGTGCAGGATTGTTTCTGATCTCCCTGCTCGAGATGAAAACCATATAATCACCTCCGCTTTGATCATACAATATGTCCTTCAGTGTGTCAGTTAAAACTGGAATGCAGGCTCTCTTTGAGCTTAGCTTCTTCGTTTTGTGCTGGCCTTCAAAACCTTTGAATGAATTTTTGATGAATGATCTCTTCCACATTTGGGGAGCATCTCACAAAAAAGCGGATGTTTCGTTTGATATACTTTTACACGAATTTGCCGGTTGGAAGGGTGATAAGTTATGAAAATCAGGTATTCAAAAGAAGTGGATGCACTTTCCAGAAGGTTGAAGTTGTGGAGTGATGTTCACCTGATCCCTTTCCGATCCCTTTATGATCCCATTGAACCCTTGTGCAACTTCTGTGCAATTCTCGGGCAATTTATGCAATCCTCACACAAACATAAGGCCGACAAGCTGCCGGCCTTTTTACCTTCACGCTAATTCAACACCGAAATCAGAACAAATGATAGCGCGAGAATATGGAAGCAAGGAGTATGGAGACAACGGACATGATCTTTATGAGTATGTTTATAGACGGGCCTGCGGCGTCTTTCATCGGGTCTCCGACGGTGTCTCCTACGACCAGAGATTTGTGCTCTTCACTTCCTTTGCCCGCTCCTTTGAGCTTTCCCTGCTCAAGGAACTTTTTCGCGTTGTCCCAAGCCCCACCGGAATTCGCCATCGTTATCGCAACGAGAGCCCCGCTTGCCGTAGCTCCAAGAAGGAGTCCCCCAACGAACTTGGGACCAAGGAGCAAGCCTGTGACCACGGGCGTGAAGAACGCTATCATGGCAGGAAGAACCATCTTCTTAAGAGCAGCCCTGTTGCTTATGGAGATACAAGAGTTGTAATCTGGCTTCTCCTGCCCGCTCTTTATCCCCGGCTTTTCCCGAAACTGCCTTCTTATTTCTTCTATCATCACCTTGGCAGAATCCGTCACGGCGTCCATAACGACGGAAGCGAAAAGATAGGGAAGAACCGCACCGACCATTACGCCCGTTATTGTGCGCGGGCTCGTCAAAAAGAGCCTTGCCATATCACCGGCGGCTTCGAATATTCCCTTTCCAGAGAGAACCATCTTTGAAAGCTCTTCCATGTCCTTGGCGTTCATCTGTGAAAAGACATACGAGATGAAAAGAGAAAGCGCCGCCAAAACGGCAGAGCCTATGGCAAATCCCTTTCCTATTGCGGCGGTTGTGTTTCCAACGGAATCCAGTTTGTCCGTTATCTTTCTCACTTCTTCTTCAAGTCCCGCCATCTCGCTTATTCCGCCAGCGTTGTCCGCAATAGGACCATAGCTATCAACGGACACGGAAGTTGCAACGAAAGAAAGCATTCCAAGAGCGGCTATGGCAACGCCGTAAAGTCCAGATATGTGGGAAGAAAGGAGAATACCCACGACTATGGTTATCATGGGATAGAATGTGCTCCGCATCCCGAGCGAGATCCCACCGGTTATAACAAGTCCCACTCCGGAAAAGGATCGCTCACTCAAAAGTTTCGTGGGCCGGTACTTGTCGCTCGTGTAGTATTCAGCCCAAAATCCCGTCAAAATCCCGATGATAACGCCAAGCGCAGCAGCACCCCAAGGAGAATACCAGCCGTATCTAAATCCCATTTCTTTCAAGAGATATTCCTTTGGAAGGTCCGCAAACATCCAGTAAGTGGCAAGAAAACCCAAAACGAGCGTTGAGAGAGCGGATACCCAGAGCCCGATGTCAAGCTCTCTCTGGGGCTCTTTTCCACCCACCCTGAAGATGACGAGAAGTATCCCGGCTATTGAAGAGAGAAGTCCCACCGTTGCAAGGACTATGGGGTATGTGAGAAGCCTTTCCGAAATTAGGAAATCTTTGTATATCGGGTACATGTAAGCGCCCAGTATGGCAGCGGCTACCATGGAACCGACGAAACTCTCGAGAAGGTCCGCCCCCAACCCTGCGACATCTCCAACGTTGTCACCGACATTGTCCGCTATCGTGGCCGGGTTTCTGGGATCGTCTTCTGGAAGGCCAAGCTCGGTCTTTCCGACAAGATCTGCTGCCATGTCAGCGGCTTTCGTGTATATACCCCCACCCACCCTATCGAACATAGCAACCATAGAACATCCAAGCGCATAGCCTGAAACTGTCATCGTGAATGGTATGAAGTTTATTCCAAGCCAGTTCGTCACAACCTTCATGCTTTCGGGCTCAAGCTGTCCAAGGAGTTTTCCAAAGAACGCATAAACAATACCGAGTCCCAAAAGCGCAAGCCCCGCAACCGAAAGTCCCATGACGCTCCCGCCCGTGTAAGCCACCCTGAGAGCTTTCGATATGTCTTTTGTTTTTCTGGCTTCTTCAGCCACCCTGACATTCGAAATGGTGGCAGCTTTCATACCTATAAGGCCTGCCAAAAAACTCATGAAAGCTCCGAGAAGGAAAGCCACTCCAACATACCAGCCTATGATTACGCCGAGCCCAAGGGCTATCCAAACCGCCGCTTTCAAAACCGCGCGGTTCTCATCTTTCAGAAATACTTCGGCACCCTCCCTGATTGCCCCCGAAATCTCTCTCATCTTCTCGTTTCCTTCGCTCAAACCCTTTACCTTAGAAAAATTAACCGCGGCAAGAGCGAGAGAGAAGGAGGCAACGATGAGAACGGAAGCTATCAACATGAATCTCTACCTCCTGGGAAAGTATTTTTCACAATTTGCATTATATCGATTTGGCTCTGCCGGAGCCAAAAAATAAGATGGAATTTTAAAACGGTAAATTCGTGCTTTTTTGTATTTTTCAAAACCGATTTGCCCGTCATTTTCGACCTTAAACTCCCTGCCTCATGCTCGCAAATTCTCAATCTTTAAAAGCTATAAATCGAAAATGTTATAATGGAGCATCCGAGAAAACTTTCACATTTGAAAAGGAGGAAAAGCATGAAAGTAGCCATTCCGGTTTTGCAAGACCTTGACATGGACTCGCCGATATCCGAGCATTTTGGCCATGCTCCGTATTTTGCGTTCGTGGAAGTAGCAAACGGAAAGGTCTCAGCAATAGAAATAATCCAGAACCCCTACATGGAGCACTCTCCCAGGACTATTCCCCAGTTCATATCAGAAAAAGGCACCAACGTTCTTATAGTCAGAGGCATTGGAAGGAGGGCTCTCGAGCACTTTTCCCGACTGGGAATTCAAGTTATAAGAGGAGCTTCCGGAACGGTGAAGGAAATCCTGGAAGCATTCACCGCCGGCAAGCTATCCGACACGCCCTATCAGGTCAAGGAGAAGTTTCACGAGCAGTGATTCACTCTTTCTTCCAGTAATAGTACACGAAATAGTACGGAAGTACGGTGAAAATGATGGGACCCGTGATGTTTCCCAGAGTCACGGGAATTATGTTGGCTGTCCACATCTGACCCCAGCCTACTTTTCCAAAGAAAGCCCCCATGGAGAGGAAGAACATATTTGCAACAGAGTGTTCGAAACCCGAAGCAAC
Organism: Thermotogaceae bacterium; assembly: GCA_026993805.1. GTDB lineage: Bacteria > Thermotogota > Thermotogae > Thermotogales > Thermotogaceae > JALWSA01. The sequence continues at coordinate 5,488 of JALWSA010000061.1, forward strand.
GAAAGCCGATATTGGAAAGAGTATCGCGAAAATCTTTCCTTCTATTGTCTGCGCGGCCATCGAAGTTATTATCGCAAGGTTAACCAAAATGTTGCAGAGCATTCCCCTCAAAAACGCCTGCCAGAAGCCAAGAAAAACCTTGGAAGCGGCAATCGAGACCATAACATCTCCTGCCTGATTCGGCGCCATGGCGCTTCCCAAAATTCCGCTATGATAAACCATCCAGGCAAGAACCACAGAACCAACGAAGTTTCCCAGATAGACGAAAAGCCAATTCCTTAAAACACCCTTTAGGTGTATCTTCCTCATTATGCATGTCAGGGACATCAGGACATTTCCTGTGAAAAGCTCAGCCCCCGCTATAACAACGAGCATAAGCCCGGTGGAGAAGACAACCCCGCCTACAAGCTTTTTCAGACCGAAAATCTCCACCCCGGACATAGCAAAACTCGCGAAGACCGCTCCAAAGCCTATGTACATACCCGCGAGGATAGCCAACACGAACTGCTTGGACGGCGGCATAGCGGCCTTAACAGCACAAACTCTTGGGAGAACTTCGTTGTATATCTGTTTTGGCATGAGGAAGAGTCTGTTTGTGGACATGAGATCACCCCCCGAGCTTTTGCTCTTTTCGTAAAAATATCATATTTTAGTGAAAGAGTTTGTAACGAATTTTATCACCCGGACGGATTATCTCAAGGGACACCCGCTTTCAGCGTGAAAATCCCACTCTCCGCTACCTTTCAGGGTGAAAACAAAGGTGGCATCTGCAGTGAGATCACAGTTGATATCTCCATGATTCCAAAGGTCTCCGTTTTCGTCGTAAATCTCTATCTTTACATTGTGAACACCCGCCGAAACATCTGGCACGGTGAATTCGACGTCGTCAAAAACGAGATTTCCTTTCCATTCATCGTCTATGTAAACTGATGCTTTGTAGCCCCAATAAGAGCTGTCCCACTCCGCCACCTTGAAAGAAACCGAATGCGTACCTCCCTCCAAAATCTCCACAGAGCAGCCTACCAAAGCCAGTGCCACAACCAATGCTACTCCAGCTGCCAAAAACGCCTTCCCTAACTTCATATGTTCCATCTCCCTTCAAATAGTTTAAAAGCTAAGCATAACACGTCGCGCGGCAAAAAACAACCGTAAATATAACCGTCCACGCTCTAATGCCCCGTGCAGATAGGGATAAAAATGGTAGGCAGATGCTGGATTAGAAAACCGTCATCAAACTGGTTTCGCTATTTCCATACCGTCACAACCTCTTTAATGTATGGTTTTATGAACGGAGTCTTGCTTTTCTAAGCGAGAAGATCCACCGCCAAGCCCAAAAGTTTTTCGAGATCCTCTTCAATTCTTACAAACTCAATAAATGTGGGAGTTTCTTCAAACTCAACAATTATGTCTATATCACTCGACTCTTTCTGCTCTCCCCTGGCGTAAGAGCCGAATATTTTCATTTCCTTGATTTTGTATTTTCTTTTCAATACCTCTCTTTGTGGCTATTCAATATTTCTATTATCTTTGACAGAGCCTTCATGCATTCTCCCCCACCTTGATGCTTCATCTGATAAAACTACATTTACTATTCATCTCCTTCTATCTTCTTTAACATCTTCTCTATCTTTGCCTTCAAATCTGGTAATTCCGCCTTTATAGTATTCCATACAAGTTCGTGCTTTATGCCGAAGTAAAAATGTATAAGCTTATCTCTAAAACCTGCCATTTCTTTCCAAGGAATATGAGAATACTTTTCTCTTATCTCATCAGGAATATGCTTTGCGGCTTCCCCTATTATTTCAAACTTCCTTATGACGGCGCTCGCAGTCTTATCATCCATTCTAAATTCCTCGAAATCCATTCCTTCCACAAACTTTTCAATTGCATGAATAGCTTCAAGAATGTCTTTAAGATACAGCTTAATATCCCTCATATATAAACCACCTCTCGCTCTATCCTATCCCTTAGCTCATCTCTTATTGCGTCCCTGGGAACAATGTCCACGGGAAGACCCAACTTCTCTTCCAAAAATAGAGAGAGCCCAACGAAATCGAAAAGTGTCGCATTTTCTTGAAAATTGACGAGTATATCCACATCACTCGCCTCTTTTTGCTCTCCTCTTGCGTAAGAGCCAAATATCCCGATTATCCTTGCTTTGTATTTTTTCTCGACTTCTTCCTTCAAACCCTTCACAACGCTCAAGACTTTCTCCAGAGTCACCATCAAACCACCTCGGCGCGCGACACCCGAGCACTCCGGAGTCACGGGTAGACCCTGTACAGTGTTCTGGGGAAGGGTATCGCTTCTCTTATGTGCTCGAGTCCCGCGATCCAGGCGATAGTCCTTTCGACTCCCAGGCCAAATCCGCTGTGCGGCACCGATCCCCATTTCCTAAGATCCAGGTACCAGTCATAGGCTTCAAGGGGCAATCCGAACTCTTTTATTCTTTCTACCAGAAGGTTGTAATCTGCTATACGCTCCGATGCTCCTATTATTTCCCCATACCCTTCCGGTGCCAGAAGGTCATCACACAAAACCACATCCGGATTTTCGGGATCCGGCTGCATGTAGAAAGCTTTCGCCTTTCTGGGGTAGTGCGTTACGAAGACTGGTTTTTCGAACTCTTCCGCTATAGCGGTCTCTTCGTCCCCACCGAAATCGTCTCCCCACTCTATGTCAAAGCCTTTTTTCTTCAAAAGCTTCACGGCTTCTGTGTAGGTTATCCTCGGGAAGGGTGGCTCGACCTTTTCGAGCTTTTTGATATCCCTTCCCAAGAACTCCAGATGCTCCAGTCCGTGCTCGAGCACATACCTGACTATATAACTGACGAGATCTTCCTGCAGCTTCAGGTTATCCTCGTGCCCATAATAGGCAACTTCGGCCTCATTCATCCAGAACTCTATCAGGTGGCGCCTTGTCTTCGACTTCTCCGCTCTGAATGTGGGACCAAGGTTGTACACCTTTCCAAGCGCAAGAGCCGCTGCTTCCAGATAAAGCTGGCCGGTCTGCGCAAGATAGACCTTCCCGTAATCGAAGTAATCTAACTCAAAGAGATTTCCTGCTGCCTCACCAATGGCACCGGTGAAAATGGGAGTGTCTATAAGAACAAAGTTCCTCTCCCAGTAAAACTTCCTAATAGCCTGAATGACCTTATCCCTGAGCCGCAGAATGTGAAACTGCCGCCTCGATCTTATCCAAAGATGTCTCCGGTCGAAAAGGTAATCTATTCCATGATCGGGCTTTGTTATGGGATAAGGCTCATCCGGCTTGTGGACAACCTGAACATCTTCCGCCAGAATCTCCACGCCGCCAGGAGCCCTTTCTTCTTCTCTCACTTTTCCTCTGACTACGATAGAAGTCTCCATCGGAAGTCTTTTCACACTCTTGAACTTCTCGTCCCCGAGCGTCTCCCTTTCCAGGACAACCTGTACAAAGCCCGTCCCATCCCTGAATGTGACGAAGGAGATCTTTCCGCTCGATCTCGATCTCCAAACCCATCCCCGAAGCTCTACACTCTCTCCAATGTGGTCTTTAAGATCCTCTACATAGACCCATTCCATGCTCCTTCCCTCCTTGCAGTGAAGGATATCTCATAAGGTTGCGCTTGACAAGAAAGGCTTCGATCACTAACGGAAAAAGCGCGCGGCAGCTTCTCCTATGATCCTTCCGCGCCGCTGCACGGTATTTTTTTTAAACGGCACGGCACTTTCAACAGGAAAATCAGCGTGGTGAAATTGGTACTTATTGACCTTCTATCGATAGAAATTATACTCCCGCTCCAGAAAATATCTTGGCGTCGCTGCAAAAAAGCGCGGAGAGTTACTCCAGCCTAAATCTCTTGTAGAGCATGTAGGCAACGGAAGAGCCTATGGCGGCAGGTATGAGAGCTCCATGCCCGAAGAGTTCCATGGGAAAGAGCACAGCGGCTATCGGGACATTGAGCATCGAAGAAAGGAGCGCGGATATCCCGACAATAGCACCGATCTGGGCGTTCAATCCGAGTGGAGACAGAAGATAGCCCAGATTAACCCCTATTACCGTGAGCGGTGTGAAGTAGCCGCTGCTTCCCATGCTCTCTATTGTAAAGACGGTCGCCATCACTTTACCCGCAATGAAGAGATGCTCTTTTTCGCCGTAAACGATCTTCAGTCCCAGAACATTCCTGCCGAAAATAATTCCTACCAGAGAGACGAGAAGGCCGGAAAGAATCGTTTTCTGGAGCGGGGAAAGCCTTCCTGAAAACCGCCCGTACAGGACTTTCAAAAAGTATATGAGCATTCCAAAGCCGCCGAATATGGGGGCAAGGGCAAAAGCCGTTAAGACTTCACGGGTGCTTACATGCGGAAGCTGGCCTATGTTCAGCGCGTTCAGGAATATCGGCTCGAAGCCCAGAAGTCTGTAGTTGTAATAACTTATAGTGGAAGCCAGAAATGCGGGCATCAAGTCTTCATAAGAGACCTTGTCTTTCTCGAAATACTCCACGGAAAGCAAAGCAGCAGAGAGCGGTGCTCCCAGGTAGAAAGTAAGCATCCCTGCCGCGAAGGCTATCGAGAATGTCCTCTCCCCTTTTCTGACGAAAAGCTCGGAGATTCCCTTTCCCATAAAAAGGATTGGCGAGACAAGACCGCCGCTTCCCCCAAAGCCGAGCGTCACGGAAGTCGAGAAATACTTTAAAGCCAGATCCACAGGCCTTATCCTAACGGCTTCGTCTTTATAGGAATTAACGCCCGTTCCTAAAATCAATGGAGAGATTCTGGCGAAAAAGCCCACTATCCAGAAGCCGATTACAGGGGCAAAGATCAAAAAACCTCCCCAAAGGTCATTAAGAGACCTTATCATCCAGACCAGAGAACCCGCAAAAAACGGTGATATGAGTCCTGCAACCGCGCCCGCAAAGGCGACGAACAGAAGCTTTTTCATACCTTTCTTAAGATCACCACCCCGCTATCCCCGTAGTTTCTTTCCTCCAAAACTTCAAGAAACTCTGGAACAAAGATGCCTTCTTTCTTGAACTTCTCAACTATCACTATTCCCCCTTTTTTTAAAATATCCGGTCTCATTGCCTTCAAAACCTCCTCAACGAGTCCAAGCCCGTAAGGCGGATCCATGAAGATTATGTCAAAAGCCTTTCCCCTGCTCTTCACGAACCTGACCGCATCCGACTTGTATATAGTTACCTTTTCAAGAACGCCCAGACTCTCAAGGTTTTCCCTGCAAACGGATATCGCCTTTCTCGAGATGTCCACAACACTTGCGCTCTCAGCTCCCCTACTCAGGGCTTCTGCCGTCACTATACAGCTTCCGCAGAAAAGCTCCAGAAATCCCTTCCCCTTGACATCCACCATGTTAAAAATCGCCTGCCGCACCATGGAAGATGTGTAGCGCGTCCTTGGATCGGGAACGACTTTCAGGTTCCTTCCCTTGAAAATCCCGCCTGTTATCCTTATCATTTGAACACCTCTCCAGTTTCTTTGTACCAGAGAACAAGGTCAAGAGCCGCGATGTCTATGCCAACACTCTTCGAAAAGTCTCTCATCTTCTCTTCTATCTCAAGGTACTTTCGCCTTGTAAGGCTCTTCGGGATCTCATCTATGACCCCTAAAGCCTTAAGGTTTTTGAGTATATGACGGTCAAGGATCGAAAGCGAAAGCCCTTTGCCGACATTTCTCAAAAAATGCGAAGCTTCTTTCATCCCGTAACCATCCACGATCCTTATGAGCTCATCCCTTAGCTCCTGCTCGCTCCTGTCGCTTTCCAAAAAGCTCCTTACATCAAACCCCGAGCGAACCATTTCTCTTAACCGCACGATCCTTCCTGCTTTCGTCCTGTAAAATCTCACGCCTTTCAGGTAAGGCATTATCTCATCTTCGCTCCCAGAAAAAAGAAGGCCGCTGTCTCTTAAAGCCAGTATGGCGTTCCATGAAACCCTGGCCTTGGACTGAGGAGTGAGAAGACAAAAGGCCATTTCCATGAAGAGCTCTTCATCTGAGTGATCGCTCAGAAAATTCCTGAACTCTTCTATCCTTGCGTTTATGATCTCTTCAACGCTTTTGTAAAGAGATATCAGATCCCGCTCATTCATGCAAAGAATTATAGCATTGAAGGCTTAAAGAAGCCGTTCAAATCCGATTATTTCGAGTCCCTGGGTATCGTAATCCCTGAACTTGTCATCGCTCAAAATCGCCGCTCTCTTTTCTCTTGCAAGAGATATTAAAAGCTCATCTGCCGGAGAGTGAAAGAAAACCCTGCTGCTTTTTGAAATCTGCTCGAAGACTTCCCTTTCGCTGGCGGGGATTATGTGCGGGGCGCTCCTGTCAAATACCACCCAGAAGGGAAAATAAAAGGGCTTCAATGTGGAAAGACAGTCGAAAAGATCGCCGAAAGCAGAAGGCGAAAGATCATGTTTCCACAAAAAGTTGTTTCCATCTATCACCACTGGGCTTTTCGGTTTTCTTACCAAAGAGCTGAAAAGATAAGACTCCATGCATTCTGAGAGCTTCTGGCGAGCGCGCGTCGAAATTTCCGCCACCACCTTGCAATCCTGAAGAGCTTTTTCATCGAAATTCCAAACCGTGAAAGAGCAGCACTTTTCTATAACATCTTCGAAAAGCTCTTCTTCCTTCTCTGAAGCTTCCCTTTTTCTCTTTCTTCCTTTTAAAATTTCAAAAACTTCATCAAGCGCTTTTTCATCTATCCCAAGAATGAGCGAAGCTTCTCTTTTTCTTTTCTTCAGACTTCCCCTGCCGAAAACGAGTCTTTTGAGCGCAAGTTCTGCTATATCGGGTCCCGCCTTTGAAATGGCATCCGCAATCCTGCCTTCGAATATGATCAAAAGATCCTCCAAATCTTCCTGATCCCATCCATCCTTTCTCAGGATCCTTAAAAGCTCTTCCTTCATGCCATCCCCTTCATGAGCTCTTCGTACTTTTTTCTAACGCCTTTGATGGACTTGAAAATGAAGAAGGCCGTGAGGGATAGTGAACCTATGAGAATCAAAAGCCCCCACCATTTTTCCTTCACCGCAAGGCCGAAAATCGCGCCTCCCGCAAGTCCCATTATGGAGAAGGTGAGCCATGGGGACGCCTTCATGCTTTCTCTCGTAACATTCTCAGACCTTGGGGGATGCGCAAAAATGTATTCAACCCCCATCAAGGAAGCCGCTATGTGCTCAAAGAGGGCTATTCCAAGAAGCGGGAAAGCAAGCCAGCTGAAACCCTTGAAGATGGTCGAAAACAGAACCACACCGACGGCTAAAAGGAAATTAATAATCACGGGCGTGAACACCTTTCCCAAAACGATCTCTCTGAACTTGAGCGGCGCGGCTCTCGTAACCTGCCAGGCAATGAGATCTGGCGTAGTGGCAATGCTCGATTCCATCATGACGTAGAGAGAGCTTATGGGAATTGCCACCAAAAGCGCGTAGACGGGCTCCTTAGAAGACCAACCCATGAAAGCCCCGAAGATGTACGGATAGAGCAAAAGGAAAAGGGAGTTCTCCGCCCTGAATATGGTCTTCAGGTCTTTGACGATTATCGCCATACCCTTCCCCATTCTGGAAAACTGGACCTTTCCCCTGCTCTTTCTGAAAACACTAAATCCCAGAGTTTTAGCTTCCCTTATGAACAGATAGCCAAATAAGGCTGCAAGAGCCAGAGAAAACAGTATGTAAGCGGGATTGTCCGCCCCCGTGATGGAATAACCAAGGACGTTCAAAGGACTTCTGAGAAGACCGTAAAGATTTGAAAGGCGCTTGAAAACTTCCTCAAAACCAGAAGCGTTTTCGAGATATGCGTTCATGGTGAAAACGAATCCAATCACCGCAAGAGATTGAACGAGTATGAAGATTCTCCTCGCGACGCTCGTTGAAATTCTCTTGGCCGCGAATGTTGCGAGGTAAACTCCAAGGGCGAGCAAAAAGAGCGTATGAAAAACAGAGGAAACGGCAGCCCAGATGGCAAATGGGACACCGCCCTTGGCGTATCCGTAGGCCACAGCCACGGCCACGAGCATTCCGAACATGGGAAGGTCGTATATGAAAGAGATGAATATCTGATACACCGTTATGGTCCATCTTCTCAGCGGGAGAGAGAGCAGAAACTCTATCTCTTCGTTCATCGAAAGGACATAAACAGCCGTTCCGATCGTTCCTATGACGAAAAATCCTCCCGCGAATACCATCCAGTAAAGTGCCGTGAGCTCGAGAAAATCAACTCCGCCAACCGTGCTCCCCGCAAGCCTTGAAAAATTCATATCCATTATGAAAACAGTGAAGCCGAGAAAGTAAACGAAGATAAAAATCTGAACAAGCAGAGTCGTCCTTCTTGTGGCTCTGGCTTTTTTCTTTCTCGAACTCGTCTGAAGGAAAAGGCCGTATTTTAAGAAGAGCTTGAGCTCTCTCATTCTTTCAACTCCTCCACTATTCTCTTTATCTCTTCTTCCTGTCCAGTGAGCTTTAAGAAGAGATCTTCAAGCGTACCTTCTGTTCCCGCCTGCTCCCTTAGCTCTTCCATCGTTCCCTGCGCTATGATCTTTCCTTTGTTTATAATCGCTATCTCGTCTGCCATCCTCTCTGCTATCTCCAGTATATGAGTCGTCATGAAAACGGTTTTTCCTTCCTGAGCGAGTCTTTGAAGGTAGAGCTTTAGTATCTTGGCGCTCTTTGCATCAAGCCCGACCGTTGGCTCATCTAAGAACATTATCTCTGGTTCTCTCATCAAAACCGAAACGAGAAGAAGCTTTTGCTTCATCCCGTGTGACATATCAGAGACATACTTGTCCAGATAATCGATGTTGAAAGCCTCCAGAAGCTCCTTCATTCTCTGCTCGACCCTGTCATCGACTTCATAAACCGCCATAATGAAGTTTAGAAACTCGTATCCCTTGAAATAAGGATATATCCTTGGCTCTTCCGGAATGAGCCCGAATCTTTTTTTAACTTCTATCTCCCTGTCCGGATACGGATTTCTCACACCCAGAATCTCAAGCTCTCCTTCATCGTGAAACAGAATCCCGGTGAGCATCTTTATAGTGGTGGTCTTCCCCGCACCGTTCGGCCCGAGGAAGGCGAATATCTTTCCCGATTTCACTTCAAGATCGATATGATCCACAGCGACGAAATCCCCGAAGCGCTTGGTCAGCCCCTTAGCCTTTATTGTCACCAAGACGAATCACCCCCTGAAAGCCAAAGCTCGGCGTTTTAGTATAAAATGAAGCATTAAAAACTGTCAATTAAATTTGGGACTAAATTCACTTCTACGAAGACTTTCGAACCACCAAAGCTTTTCGAACATATCAAAACCTCTTGGATTTTTAATAAAATAAGATGTGATGAAAAAACAAAAGGTCTGGGAAGGTGAAAGTGGTGTGGATATATCATAGTCGGATGGACAGACTCAAACGACGGAGATATGAGAGGAAACCATGGAGAAACAAGCTCCATCACACTTTCGCTTTTCCTTTCTTTTTTAGCTCTTCTTTTGCGCGGAAGAGTTCGTCTCTGAGAAGGGCGGCGTCTTCGTAGCGAAGCTCTGAAGCAGCTTTGTACATCTCTTCTTCCAGAACGGATATGTACTCTTCAAGGGAGAGCTCTTCTTTGAGAGAGAGTACGCTTTCGACTTCTTCGGGATATTTCTCTTCCTTTTTCATGAACTCTTCGAAGACTTCTAACTGCATCGGTTTTATTATCGTCTTTGGCGTTATACCGTGCTTTTCGTTGTACTCCATCTGGATCTTCCTTCTTCTGTTCGTCTCGTCTATCGCCCTTTTCATGGAAGGAGTGAGACGATCCGCGAACATTATGACTTTGCCGTTCACATTCCTCGCAACCCTTCCTATTATCTGGATCAGCGTCGTCTCCGATCTCAGGAAACCTTCTACATCTGCGTCCATTATGGCTACAAGAGAGACTTCCGGAAGGTCCAGCCCTTCTCTCAGAAGGTTTATTCCAACGACTACATCCACATCTCCCCTTCTGAGCTTTTTCAGAACTTCGACTCTCTCTATCGCGTCTAACTCGGAATGTATGTATATGGCCTTTATCCCAAGATCCACAAGGTATTCCGCAAGCCTTTCTGCCATTCTCTTCGTAAGGACTATGACCATGGCCCTCTCTCCGCGCTCTTTCACCTTCTTTATCTCCATCACAAGCCTGTCTATCTGACCTTCCGTCGGGTAAACTACGACTTCCGGATCGACGAGACCGGTCGGCCTTATTATCTGCTCCACAACCTGCTCCGAAACCGATAGCTCGTAATCTCCGGGAGTTGCGGAAACGAATATGACCTGATCGACCCTTTCCAAAAACTCTTCGAACTTTAGCGGGCGGTTGTCCAGGGCCGAAGGGAGCCTGAATCCGTATTCCACGAGGGTCTTCTTCCTCGACCTGTCCCCGTTGTACATCGCCCTGAGCTGCGGGATCGAAAGGTGTGATTCGTCTATGAAGAGGAGAAAGTCATCTGGGAAGTAGTCAAGAAGAGTGTATGGAGGCTGACCCGGAAGTCTTCCATCGAAGTGCCGGGAGTAGTTCTCTATTCCGGGACAGTATCCCATCGTCTCCAAAAGCTCTATGTCGTTCAGTGTCCTTCTCTCGAGCCGCTGGGCTTCTAACTCTTTGCCTTGTGATCGGATCTCTTTTAGCCTTTCGTAGAGTTCTTCTTTTATGGATTCTATTCCCCTTTTCAGCTTGTCTTCCGTTGTTACGAATTCCCTTGCAGGGTAAATCCAGATCCTGTCGACCTCTTCCACGACTGTCTTGTTCATCCTGTCTATCCTGTATATCGCTTCGACTTCATCCCCGAAGAGTTCTATCCTGTATGCGTCATCCATGTAAGTGGGATATATCTCAAGGACATCACCCTTCAGGTTGAAAGTCCCCTCGGGTCCTATCACTTCCGTTCTCTTGTAACCTATCTTGACGAGGTGCCTTGCAAGCTTCAAAAGATCTATTTCCATTCCCACTTCTATCATCACATTCAGACGGTCGAAATCCGCCGGATCTCCGCAGTTGTATATAGCCGAGACGGAAGCCACGACTATGACATCTTCTCTCGTTTTCAGAGCCTCGAATGTGGACATTCTCATCCTCGCGATTATGTCATTTATCTTGGCGTCCTTCTCTATGTAAAGGTCCTTCTGGGGTATGTAGGCTTCTGGCTGGTAATAATCGTAGTAGCTTATGAAGAATTCGACCCTGTTGTATGGAAAGAAAGCTTTGAACTCGCTGTAAAGCTGCGCCGCCAAAGTCTTGTTCGGCGAAAGAACAAGAGTGGTTTTTCCGATCTCCTTTATCACATTCGCCATCGTAAAGGTCTTCCCGCTGCCCGTAACACCAAGCAGCGTTTGAAAACGGTATCCTTCCCTCAAGCCCTCGACGAGTTTTTCGATCGCCTGGGGTTGATCTCCGGTGGGCTCGTAGTCGCTGACCAATATGAACTCCGCCATACTCAGCACCTCAAAGGTATTTTACACCAACAATAAAAAGCCCGGGGACGCCCCCGGTCGACGAAAGGCCGTGGAGGTTCGAGGCCAGAGAAGACGGAGAAATGGTCGAGGAGAACAAGATACTTTATTCACAAATTATGAGATATTTTTCACATTAAAAAGAATACACCACGCATATGGACATGTCAAGATTCGAATCTACCCATGAAATCACGGCGCAAAGACTATATACAAAAACCAAAAAGCATCTCTTTCCCCAAAGAACAGCATCGAAATGAACGTCCTTGATATTGATTCAATTGCCGGCAGATTTTTGCAATTCCGAAGCGCTCTTATAAAGCTCCAAAATGTAATCGTAAGTTCTGCGGGCAGATCTGGCCTGATTGAGCTTCCACGCAACATCCCTTATATCGTCGTCCGTTACGGGATAGCCGAGCTTTCTCTTCACCATGAGAATGGACAGATCAAGCTCAAGGGTGGCTCTCTCTATACTGAGTATTCTGTGCTTTGCCCTGTGATAGTCAATCCCCTCAAGCTCCTGCAGTTTCTCTGAAAGCTCTTTCTTTTCGCGAAGGAGATTTTCCTTTATGCTCGAGAGAAGGTGGACCGTTTCGGGATCTGGAAGCGCTCCTTCCCTTGATACCGGGAAGAAGATGTTCAAAATCCTTACCTGCCCAGATGCTCTCTCAAAAACCGGGCTTTTCTCAACGATAACTTTCCTTGAATGCGGCTCAAAGAAAAGAATCTTCTGGCCGTGCGTTCCAAGGACTATCTTTTCAAAGCCAAAGGGAAAGTCCTTGTCGCTGCTTCCTTCCATCTCAACCAAAACCGGCCAGTCCTGAAAGAATGCGCAAAGCTTTAAAAACTCTTCATCTTCGGGGGAACCTTCGCGTTTGATGAAAGCCAGATCGTATATGACTTCCCTTTCGGCTCGCGCCCCAAATGCGTATATGAGCGGGCCTGCGTCTCCTACCCTTCCCTTCACCGGCTTTGTGATCCACTCGACAGACCTTGTAAGCGTTACGAATGTTGCGTCTTCGCTCGCCTTGTACTCCCTAAGACCCCTTGCCAGGATTGCAAAAACGCTTTTTCCATCAAATCGTGCAACGAATCCCTGGAACGGGAACTCATCGACAGCTCCCGTCTCTCTTGCCGCAAGAAGAACCCGAGAAAGCGGCCCTTCGAGTTTTTCTGGCAAAAGATCCTCGTCCCTTAAGTTTCTCTTAACTACATCCGCGGGCATCCCGGCAAAAACCCGCCCGGTGCTCTCCATCCCAAACCTTACCTTGAAGCAGCAACCAGAAGTCTTCATCTTAACTTTCCAGCGAACCATTGGAAGGTCATCGCAAAATACTGTCTCCTTTGTGTGAACAGCCCCGCCTTTGAAGGTTATCCGCCTTTCAAATTCCACCTTGAAATTTCCGTTCCCTTCAAAAACTTCCACATTCTCGATGCTCTCTTCCAATGAAGTTTCCTTGGTCTTAGAAGAGTATGCATCCCCGAGCTCCCTTTCGACACGTATCATCCCTATCCTCTTTCCGTCAAGGAAGAAGTTTTTACCGTCAAACTTTAAAACGGCGCTTCCAACCTTTTTCTCAAAGCTTTTTACGTCAGTGCTCCTTAGCGGATGAGCCGATCTTTCCTTCCAAAGCCCCGCACCCTTTATATCCCATTCCCTTACCATTCCGTCTTCTATCACTTTTCCAGAAAAAGCGCAGGGTTGGATTGAGAACACATACCTTCCAGAAAGTCCCGCGTGCGAAAGGAGCTTTTCTATCTGAAAGATCAGTTTTGAATGGAGATCTCTGTAGACATCTTCCATGCGGTCGTGTATTTCGTCCACACCGACCCCGCATATGTTGTCGTGAATAAGGGCCTTAAGATACTCTCTCCAGGTATCGTAATCAGGTTCCTGATCAAAAAGAACTCCAAGAACATCACGGATTTTCAGGAGTCTTCCAACATGACCTGCCATCACCTTGAGATAGCTCCTTGTTGAAAGGGTTCCTGGAAAAACGGACGCGAACTTCCCGGAAAGGAGCTCCCCTTCTATTTCGGTTTTTGCCTTATCTTTCAGGCTCTCGAAAAGCTCGTTTATGTCTTCGCTCACAGTCGCATGAAGGTAGTGAGTAGGGTCTTCGGGGTGAAGGTCAAGATCGTAGCCGTCAAGAAGAACGGCGACATCTGAGAAAGGCTTTTGCTTTTCTATCTCGTTTTCAAAGCGCTTTTGAGCTATATCCGGTGTGCTTCTGAGGTTGTAAAGGTTTCTGTAACCTGCGATGAGAAAGAGCGAAAGTACCTTCGAGCCGTCGGGAGACTTCCAACAGAAAGCCACATCACCTTTTCCACCGACGCCTCTCCAGATCGCTGCCCTTTCCACTCCGAAATGGCGCATAACTTGTGGGAGCTGGGAAACCTGCCCGAAGTTGTCCATGAACCATCCTACCTTCATTCCTCCGCCCCATCTCTCCATGTCCATCTTCCCGATTTCGAAGTTCTTCCATATGGCAGCAAATGGCGCTATTCTCCAGTCTATCTGGCAGTAAACAGGCCCTATCAGGAGCCTTTCTTCTCTAACAAACTTTTTGATTCTCTCCTTCAGGTTTGGAGCCTGCGAAATTAGGTCTTCTACTATCAAAGTCTGGCCGTCCAGAATGAAGCGAAAGGAAGGATGTTCCTCCATAGCGCGCAAAAGCTCGTAAAAGAGCTCAACGAGCCACTCCTTCGTGTATTTGGCGGACACAAACCACTCCCTGTCCCAGTGTGTGTGGCTCAAAACGAAGACTTTCACAGCTTTATTCTCTCCTCCGTTTCAGGATCGAAGACGTGAACCTTGTCGAGGTCTATGTAGAATTTCGTTTTCTGCCCTTCCTGGAAGCTCACATCACCTGGTATCTTAACGACGAGCCTCCCGCCTTCGGGAAGATTCGTGTGAACGATGGTCTCTGACATGAGCTTTTCAACGAAGTACACTTCCGCTTCGACTTCCTGTGTGCTGCCGGAAGCCTGATCGTAGATGTGCTCGGGTCTTATTCCCATGACGACCTGATCTTTTCTCGGATCTCCCTTAAGGGGTATCTTCATCCCGAAGCCAACGGCGAAATATTTCGTTCCTTCGGAGGAAACTCTCATCCTGAAGAAGTTCATCTGGGGCGAGCCGACAAAACCGGCGACGAAGATGTTCGCAGGCGTATGGTATATCTCGCTCGCCGTGCCGAACTGCTGGAGTTTTCCATCCTTCATAACCGCTATCCTGTCTCCCATCGTCATGGCTTCCACCTGATCGTGCGTAACATATATCGTCGTTACTCCAAGGCGCTCTTGGAGTTTCTTTAGCTCAGATCTCATCTTCACCCTCAGGAGCGCGTCAAGGTTCGAGAGCGGCTCGTCCATTAAAAGGACTCTTGGCTCCAGAACTATAGCTCTTGCAACTGCCACGCGCTGGCGCTGCCCGCCCGAAAGCTGCGCTGGGTATCTGTCAAGGAGCTCTGATATGTTGAGAAGCTCTGCTGCCCACTTCACTCTCTTTTCTATTTCATCTTTGGGGTACTTCTTTATCTTCAAGGGATAACCTATGTTGTCGGCAACCTTCATGTGTGGCCAAACCGCATAGCTCTGAAAGACCATCGATATGTTCCTGTCCTTCGGTGGGAGATTTGTGACTTCCTGGTCGTCGAAAAAGACCTTTCCTTCGGTCACCTTCTCAAGCCCGGAGATGCTCCTCAAGAGCGTCGTCTTGCCGCATCCAGAGGGTCCAAGAAGGACCACGAACTCCCCGTCTTCTATTTCAAGATCTATTCCGTCCAGGGCCTTTACCTTTCCGAAGTATTTCTTCAGGTTCTCTATCTTGACTCTCGCCATCCTTTCACCTCACTTGAGTGATATTCCCCACATGCTCACAAGGTACTTCTTAGTGAAGAATATGAAGATCATTGCCGGAACCGCCATTATCATACCGGCGGCGAACTTGAAGTAGTCTGGAGATGTCATAGCCGTGTTCAAAATGTGCGCCGGGAGAGTTCTGTTGCTCAAAGTCAAGACAGATGCGACGAAGACTTCATTCCAAGACATTATGAAAGAGAAAATAGCGCTTGCGGCAAGTCCCGGAAGGGCGAGGGGAAGAGTTATCCTGATGAAAGCTTTAAATCGTGTGAGTCCGAAGACCATGGCCGCTTCTTCGTACTCAACGGATATTCCAGAGAATATGCTCGATGTTATGAGCACGACAAAAGGAAGAATCATCGCCGTGTGAGCCAGAGCAACTCCCATCACAGAATCCGCCAGGTTAAATCTCATGTAGATCACCATGAGCGGAACTGCCAGAACTATCAATGGGATCGATCTTGTCAGAAGAATCGAGAGCCTTATGGCGTTCTTTCCAGGGAATTTGTACCTTGTCATAGCGTAGCCCGCCGGAAGTCCCACCGCGAAGGATATTGCTATCGAGATGAGAGCTACTTCTATGCTTATTATAGTTGCCTTCCAGCCGTCTAAAACGAAAAAGAGTTTGTAAAGGTGATCTAAAGTGAAATGGCTCGGAAATATCTTATGCGGGTTGTAATAGTCTTGAGCGGGCGTGAGAGCTGCAAGGAATATGAAGACAACTGGAGTTAAAAACCACGCTGCTACCAAAAAGACGACAAACCAAAACAGAATCTTTTTCACCATCATCTCACACCCTCTTCAAGGTGTTTTGACCTGAGCCCGAAAAGATAGATGTAGCTTATTATCAATGTTATAAGCGCAATTATCATCGCATATGCTGACGCCATTTTCGGGTTGTTCAGGTTTATATACTGGTAGTAAGTCTCTCCCGCAAGAACGGGTATATCCCTTCCTGCGAGCATCCACACAACACCGAATATCTGGAAAGCAAAGAGCGTTCTCATCAAAAGAGCAGACATTATAGAAGGTTTCAGAAGAGGCAGAATTATCTTGAAGAGTTTCTGCGCTTTTGTGAAGCCGAATATGTCGGCCGCTTCAAGGTATTCCTTGTTTATAGACTGAAGACCAGCCAGTATTATCACGAAAACGAGCGGCGTCGCTCTCCATATCTCTGTCAAAGCTATTACCCAAAACTCTCTGGTCTTGTACATGAATCCGAAAAAGTAAATGGGCCTGCTTATGAGCCCCAGATTCATCAAGAACTTGTTTATGTATCCCATAGGGGAGAACATCGTATAGCTCATGAGAGCCGCCGTTACATCGCTCAGAGCAAGCGGTATGGTGACTATGTAAAGGAGCGTCGAGTAGCCCTTGAATTTGGTGTTCACCAAAAGTGCTAAAGCTATTGCGAGAACAAGCTGCACTGGAACTATCACACCCGCGAGCATGAGAGTGTACTTCAGAGCATCCCAGAATGTCTTGTCGTGAAACAAATTGAGGAAAGTATCGAAAGCCTTTTCTTCGCCTGAGAGTGCCATTACGAACGTCGAAAAGAGCGGATAGCCTATGAAGAACGCAAGGTATAGAATGGTCGGAAGAATCAAAAGCCATGCAACGGTTTTGGCTTCTGACATGTCATCACCCCTTTAATATAAAGGGGGCGGAGTGCCGCCCCCCGGGATCGAAAACGCAGGAATCAGTACATGCTCGCATCCGGTTCGGGAAGCTGCGAACCCGTTTCTTTGAACATCTTTCTGAGCTTTTCTCCGAGTTCCTTCAGGACCTTAACTGGATCTTCTCCTTCAACGACTATCCTTCTGAACGCTTCCCTGTAGGTGTTGGTGAACTCACCGCCTTTTGGTCCAAGGTTGGGTATGAATGAGACAAGTCCATCTTTCGTTGCGGCCTGGTTTATGACTCCCTGTGCGAGTATCTTCAGAGCACCTTCGGGTATCTTTCCGGAAGCTTCCTTCACCACCGGGAAGAATCCAACTTTCTGGAGTATCGCTACCTGTACATCCGGGGATGTCAGGTAGTCTATGAGCTTGACGATGTTGTCCTTTTCAGGAGCGTTGTTTGTCACAGCGAGTCCGACGAGAACTATGATGTAGCCCCTTCCCATGGGTCCGCGTGGAACTGGAACGACGACGAATTTATCGGGCATCGTGGCGATTGCGTTCTTTATTCTCGCGGTGTGGTCCCATGCTATGAGAACCTCTCCGCGAAGGAGTGGTTCATCCATCTTGTCCCATGTGGAGCTCGCAGGATGGACATAGCTCATGAGTTTTTTCAAGTATTCCCACATCTCAAGAGCTCTCACGCTGTCAAATTTCAGAGCCTGGGCTCCTGTGAAGGACGGATAGATGTATCCGTGGAGGAACCTGTGCCACAGACCTCCGGGTGCCATCGGGAATCCAAGCGGGTACATCATATCGGATTTCTTGGCTATGTTGCTAACCCACGCGAGTAGCGCGTCATAGGTCCACTTCTCGGTTCCATAGATCACATCGTCTTTGGTAAGACCTTTTGGCAAGTACTTGAAAGCGTCTTTGTTTACCACCATGACATATGTCGCCTGCAGCCACGGTATGAATATCTTCTTGCCGTTCGCGTACGCGTACTTCTCCAGGAGGAACGTCCTGCCGGGTATCTTCACATCACTCAGATCTTGCAGATACCCTTTAGAAGCAAGCAGGTAGAGTCCGCCCTGCAGGTCTGCAACGAGCCCTAATTTCACCTTTCCAGTCTTCTGCTCTGACTCGACCCTCGTGAGAAGCGCAGCGTAGTCAAAATTGAGAAGTTCAACGTCTATGCCGGTTTTCTTGGTGAACTCCGCCAGTTTGGATTTCAAAAACGCCCTTTCCTCGGCGGGTGTCATCTGCGTGGAACCGAAGTACACCTTAGCGAAGCTCATCACGACGGCCACCAAAAGAAGTGCCACCAAGAGTTTCTTCACAACCTTCACCCCCCTCTCCCTTAGTCGGTTTGTTCAAGAATAGAACTTATAGATCACGAAATATTATACCCCATCTGGGAATTTTTTTACAAAACCCCTTGAAACGTGAACAAGTATCTACACAGGATTTTTTCAAGAAAACATACTTTGTTCGTTGAGCAAAACCAAACGTGAGATTTATAATCAAAGACAGGAGGCGGTGGATATGTCAAGGAAAACCGCTATAGTGATTCTCACCCTTGCCGGGATACTCACCCTTACAGGAACTATTCCCATGGGATTTCTTTTAAGGATGGAAACATCTGGAGAAGCTCTTCTATCCGAGAAAGCCGCAAAAGCTGCCTCAGCTCAGGACACCATCTTGCTAATATTGAAAAAGAAAGACGGCGATGTGTTCACAGATGAAGCTATAGAGAATATGCTCGAGCTTCAGAAAAAATTAGAGAAATTGCCGGAAGTTATTAAAGTAGATTCTATTCTGAAAGCAGAGAAGGTAAGGATATCTCTCTCCTTCAAAGGTGTGGATATAAAAGCCGTTCCTTACTTTCCAGAGGGGAAACTCTCCGAAACATCTCGTCAGATTCTGAAAGATAGTGTCTACGTCGGTAACCTTATAAATAACAACGGAGATACAGTTGCTTTTGCAATAACACTGAAGGTCGATGATCCAAAAACCATCATAGATAAAATAAAAGCAGCTTCCTCCTTCTTGAAAAGAGACTTCGACGTATATCTCACAGGCATGACCGTAGCCGATGCAGAAGTAGAGTCTTCGGTCACGATCGTTGCGCTCTTCTACCCACCGCTACTCTTTTTCCTCGTGTGGCTCATATACTATCTCAGACTTGGCAGCGCCTCAGCCGCACTCGTTCCTCCCATAGTCGCTATAATTGCAACTCTTTGGAGCTATGAGGTTGCAGCGGTAGTTGGAATTCCCATAAACCTTCTAACTGCCACGGTCGGCATATTCGTGATAATAATAAGCTCCGCCTACGGGCTTCATTTCATAGATAGATACATAGCCTATAGAAAGACCTTGGATTTTCAGGAGGCAATCACTCTTGCCAGAAAAAGTGAAACCGTACCCATTTTGCTATCTGCTATCACCACAGCGGCGGCTTTCTTCTCATTCTTGTTCACCCCTATAAGAGCTTTCAAACAGCTCGGAATACTCGTTGCCATAGGGGTTATGCTGAGCGCCGCGGCAACTCTCGTCATTATACCTGCAATAGCCGCTCTGTTCGACATACATTCACACAAGAAAAAGTATTTACGGATAAAGCTTAGCTTTGGAAAATTCTGGGGGAGGCTCGCCTTCATAGTGAGCGGCATCACAGCTCTTCTTTTTTTCATCTTCATCGGACACATTCAGGTGGGAATGGACGAATTCTCCTACTTCAAGAAAAGCTCTGATCTCAGGAAAGCTTCCACCATTTCCAACGAAACCTTCGGCTGGACCCTGCCCGTTTATCTTTACATAGAAAAGGACAAACCTTTCACCACCAAGGATGAAAAGGCGATAAAGATGCTTCTTGAAAAAATAGAAAAAATACGAGGAGTAAACGGGACGATGAGTGCTATAGACCTTTGTGAAGCCTTCAAAGTGCCTTTGCCACTACTCCAGCTGGCTTCCGGAATGTCTGAGGAGCTCAGAGATTTGATAGAGAGAGGAAAGATGAAGATCATGATAAAGACACCGTACACCGATACTTTAAACACCGAGAGACTTGTCAGCGATATCGGAAAGGTTCTCAAAGAATTTCCAGAATATAGTTACAAAATAACAGGACCTGTCGTCGATATGTCATCCCTCAACACAAAAATGGTGAAGAGTCAATACATATCAATGGGTCTGGGATTGGCTTTCATCTTCGTGCTCCTTTTGGCCATATTTAAAAAACCCATCGTGGCCATAGTTGGAACCATTCCGGTCGTCCTGACAAGCCTTTTCAACTTTACGCTCATGGCAATCTCCAAGCTCAGACTTGACATAGCCACTTCCATTGTCTCTGGGCTTCTGATGGGACTCGTAATAGATTACGCCATACATTTCATAAGCAAATACCTGCGCTTGAAGAGCGTAAAGATGGTCATAGAGGAAGTCGGTGCCGTTATACTGAGTAACTCCATAGGCCTCAGTGCCGGCTTCGCCACGCTGATACTCGCTCCTCTGCTCCTCTATGCACGGCTCGGTCTCTTATTGTCTCTCGGAATAATGGCTGGAACACTCTACACAATGCTCGTCATGCCTCCCATACTCGAAAAAATCCCAAGAAGCTGATGAATGCCTGTGTTTTGACAAAAAGCAAAGCACCCATACTAAATTCCAAAAAGCAATTTCGCCCCTTCCAAAAGCGCTTCTCCATACCTTCATTTTTTCTTGACATGGTTTCCATTAAAAGTGTACTATAACGATTAGATAATTCCTTTAATTAAATAACCGCGGAAGAGGGGTATTCCTTGAGAAGATCGTCTTTGAACAGTCCTGAAGTGAGGAAATTCAATAGAACGCTTGTCTTGGAGATGCTCCACCTCCATTCTCCAATTTCGAGGTCAGAGATTGCAAGGCGTACAGGGCTAACAAGAGTAGCGGTAACCAACATAATAAACGAATTCATTGAAGTGGGGCTTGTCGAAAGTGTGGGCTATGAAAGCACTTCTCTTGGGAGAAAAAAGGAGCTCCTTAGGCTCAAAGCTGACGCCTTTTACGTAATAGGCGTTGATCTTTCGAGAGACAGGATAAAAGTAGGACTCTTCGACACGAGAGCCGACGTCAAAAAACTGCTCAGCTCCAAAAATCCCGACAACAGAAAGAAACCCACTATAAAGAAGCTTTACGAAATGATCGAAGAAACTCTGAAGAGCGCTCCAAAAAGGGATCTGGTCTACGGGATAGGTATAGGTGCTCCTGGGCTGATAGATTACGATGCTGGTATTTTGGTTTCATCTCCGAAATTCAGCGACTGGAAAGACGTTCCTCTCCGAGATATGCTTTCTGAAAAATTCAACATGAAGGTGTGGATAGACAACGATGCAAACGTATCGGCTCTCGGTGAAAAGTGGTTTGGCAGAGCGAAGGGATACGAAAACTTCGTCTTTCTCATCTCTGACATCGGTCTTGGAGCAGGTATTGTGACCGACGGGAGGATCTACCGAGGATCTCTCCACTCAGCAGGAGAAATAGGTCACGTTCCCCTTTATACGGCAAATGGAACGGAAAAACTCGAAGATCTATCCACCTTGCTGAGATTGCCAAAACTTTACAAGGAAAGAACGGGAAAAAGTTTGGATATAGATGAGATACTTTCGCTTGCAGAAAACGGAGAAACCGCTGCTCGAGAAGCGGTCAGGGAGCTTTCTAAACACTCCGCACTCGCCGTTCTCGCTTTAGTAAATCTGTTGAGCCCTGAAATGGTCGTTCTGGGTGGAAGGTTGGCTTACTGCTGTGATGTACTCTTGGAGGAGGTTAGAAAGGTACTTAAAAAATTCCTGTTTTCTCTGGAAAAACCAAAAATCGTTATAAGCAAACTCGGTGAAAACATAGAAGTTATGGGGGCAGCCGCCCTCGTACTTGAAAATCTGATATCGGATCCTTACGAGATGATACTGAAAAGATAATTCCCAAATCCATCTTTGGGGAGGTGTGGGTATGAGGAAGTTCCTTTTTAGTGTTTTGCTGGTAGGAGTTTTGATTCTCTCGACAGTCGCCATAGCAAAGGAGAACGCTCTTGAGATCTTCAGCTGGTGGACGGGCGGAGGAGAAGAGGAAGGTCTGCAGGCACTGTTCAAGCTCTTCCACAAGTATTACCCGGACGTCAAGATAATAAACGCCGCAGTCGCAGGCGGCGCGGGAACGAACGCAAAGGCAGTTTTGAAAACCAGGATGCTCGGTGGAAATCCTCCTGACTCCTTCCAAGTCCACGCGGGTATGGAGCTCATAGACACTTATGTGATCCCTGGAATGATGGAACCCATAACCTGGATACTCAAAGACATGGGGGCCCTCGACAAATTCCCGAAAGCCATCCTCGACATATGCAGCTACAAAGGCGAGGTTTACTCAATACCAGTGAATGTTCACAGAGCTAATGTGGTCTTCTACAACAAGAGAATAGCCTCTGAAATAGGGATGGAAGAGCCGCCGCAGACATGGCATCAATTCGTTTACTACTTGAGAAAAGCTCACGAGAAAGGCTATGTTGGACTTGCTCTTGGAGACAAGAACAAGTGGACATCGCTGCACCTGTTCGAAAGCTTGATGCTCGCAGAGCTCGGACCGGAAGCATACAACGGTCTCTGGAAGAACAAGACTTCCTTCAACAACACGGGTATAAAGAGAGCCCTCGAAATCATGAAGGAAATGCTCCAGTATGTGAATTCAGACCACGCCGCTATGACATGGCAGGATGCCGTCAGGCTCGTTTTCGAAGGAAAAGCACTTGCGACGGTCATGGGAGACTGGGCTGAAGGGTACCTAAAGACCCTGGGATGGAAGCCCGGAGTGGAATTCGGATGGTTCGCCGTCCCGGGAACCCAGGATGCGTTCATGGTAGTGTCGGATACATTCGGACTTCCGAAAGGTGCTCCTCATAGGGAGAACGCCATAAGATGGCTTAAACTCATAGCTTCCGTCGAGGCTCAGGACATCTTCAACCCGATTAAGGGATCCATACCCGCAAGACTCGACGCCGACAAGAGCAAATACGACGTTTACCTGAAGTGGTCCATGAACGACTTCGCAACGAAATACCTCACTCCTTCCATCATTCACGGATCTGCCGCTCCTGAGAGCTTCGCAACGGCTCTCATGGATGCTATAAACAGTTTCGTCAGCACGAGAAATGTCGATAAGACCTTCAAAGAAATAATAATGATCGCGGAAGACAACGGATACCTCACGAAGTGAAGACAGGGGAGGGGCTCCCCTCCCCTTTTCATTCATAAGATCCGGGAGTGATTGTCTTGAGAGCGAAAAAGGAGATAATTATAGGAATACTGATCGCTCTACCTTCTATTATCGCTATCGCTATCTTCGTCTATGGGTTCATATTCTGGACCGTGCGCGTTTCCATGTCTAATTGGAACAGTTTCTCCGCTCTGATTCGCGGACAGTACCATTTCGTTGGACTTAGGAACTACATAAGACTATTTCAGGATGATAGGTTCATAACAGACCTCTGGAACACCCTCTTTTTCACCCTCTTCTTCCTCTTGGGCTCGATCGCTCTGGGACTGATTCTGGCTGTACTGGTCGACACGGGATTGAAAGGCTCCCAACTGTTTCAAAATATATACCTATTCCCCATGGCTGTGGCTTTCGTCGTCACGGGAACCGTATGGGGATGGATATTCGCCCCAGGAATAATCCCCAACGATCCTCAGGGAGTCAACCTCCTCTTCAAACAGCTTGGACTCGAAAAGCTCATATGGGGATGGTACACGAGCACCGACCATATAGGCACCTTCAACTTGGCATTGATCCCCGTGATAATAGCAGCGGTGTGGCAGATGTCTGGCTACACGATGGCGATGTACCTTGCAGGACTGAGGAGCATTCCCCAGGACATCGAAGAAGCCGCGCGGGTAGATGGAGCCTCATCGTGGCAGGTTTTCTGGAGGATCAAATTCCCGCTGCTCAAACCCATAACATTCAGTGCATTGATAATCCTCGGGCATATCTCTCTGAAGATATTTGACCTCGTCTTCGCTATGACGGGAAGTGGCCCCAACTTCGTGACCGATATGCCCTCTATATACATGTTCGAGCTCACCTTTAGGAGTAACAGGTACGCGCGTGGATCCGCCATAGCGATAATAATGCTCCTCATGGTCGCCGTCGTCATAATCCCATATCTGGTGAGTTCTATGAAAGAGGAAGTGAGAAGATGAAGAAGATCGTGATATACACTCTCATGGTGATTTTTGCGCTCTTCTATCTTCTTCCCATATATGTATTGATAGTGACTTCTTTCAAGCCCTTGTCCGAGGTCGGAATTTCCACCATGTGGAATCCGCCCCACAGGTGGTCATTAGAGGGCATGAAAAAGGCTTTTGAGAAGATAGGCAAGAACATGATCAACAGCTTTTACCTTACTATACCCGCAACGATTATTTCCTCGTTCCTGGGCTCGATAAACGGCTACATATTCTCAAAGGTGCGCTTTAAAGGTGACAAACTCATTTTCGCCCTCATACTATTTGGTATGTTCATCCCATATCAAAGCGTTCTGTTTCCGCTCATAAGATTTCTCCAGAGCATAAAACTCTATGGCTCCATTCCGGGGCTGATTCTCGTCCATGTGATATACGGAATTCCGATAACCACCCTAATCTTCAGAAACTATTACATGGAGGTGCCGGATGAGCTGATAGAGGCGAGCAAGATAGACGGAGCTGGATTCTTCAAGAGCTACGCTAAGGTACTCCTCCCGCTCTCGATCCCGGCTTTCGTCGTTGTGGTGATATGGCAGTTCACCAACATTTGGAACGAATTTCTCTTCGCCGTGACTGTGACGAGCAATCCGGAAAAACAGCCAATAACAGTTGCCCTTGTGAACCTTGCAGGTTCTCAGGTAATAGAATGGAACATACAGATGGCAGGGGCGCTCATAACGGCACTTCCCACTCTCCTCGTCTACATCTTCCTTGGTAGGTACTTCATAAGGGGACTACTTGCGGGTTCGGTGAAAGGCTGACCCGAGAGTTTGCATCCCACTGGCTTTCAGGGTGTACAATCCTTTTTTGGAATGCGAGCGAAAGGAGGTGGAGGTGTGAAAGAGCTCCTAAAGGATGTCATGGAGTTTTTGAAATCGAAAGGTGCAAGCTACGCGGATGCGAGGTTTGAAGAGCATCAAGAGGAGAAGATAGAGGTCGAATCGACGAAGCTCAAGAAGTACTCTTACGATTCAAACAGAGGAGTTGGAATAAGGGTATTGAAGGGCAGTGGCTGGGGATTTGCAGCCACAGATGTTCTAACGAAAGACGGGGTTTTCAAAGCAGCGGAACTGGCGCTTAAGATAGCGGAAGAATCCGCAAAGAGAGCGGAAAAGCTTGAGCTTGCGGAAGAGCCGGCTCATGTGGACAAGTTCGAGTCTCCCGTGCAAAAGGATCCGTTTGAGATTTCAAAGGCAGAGAAGATAGAGCTTTTAAGAGAAGCAACTGCAAAGATGCTCAAAGTCGAGGGTATCAAAAGAGCCAGGGCAGTGATGGATTTCAGAAAGATAAGGAAGGTCTTCGTTAGCACAGACGGAAGCGACATAGAGCAACTCATAACGATCAGCGGGGCTGGGATAGAGGCTTTCGCGGTCTCCGAGAGCGATTTCCAGAGAAGGTCCTATCCTTCCAGCTTTGGAGGAGACTACGCAACGAGGGGCTGGGAATTCGTGCAGGAGATGAACCTTGTGGGAAACGCTGAAAAAGTCGCAAAAGAAGCTGCGGACCTTTTAAAAGCTCCTGAGATAGAACCTGGCAGCTACGACATAATAATAGACGGGCAGCAGATGGCCCTGCAGGTCCATGAATCCTGCGGCCACCCCACAGAGCTCGACAGGGTCTTTGGAAGCGAAATAAGCTACGCCGGTGGATCATTCCTTCAGCCAGAAAAACTCAACAA
The DNA here is from genome assembly GCA_026993805.1 of Thermotogaceae bacterium. Classification (GTDB taxonomy): domain Bacteria; phylum Thermotogota; class Thermotogae; order Thermotogales; family Thermotogaceae; genus JALWSA01. The sequence goes on from JALWSA010000061.1 coordinate 31,383, forward strand.
GCTCAAATATGGAAGCGACATAGTCAACATAACAGCTGACGCCACTATTCCGGGCGGGCTCGGATCGTTCGGCTACGACGATGAGGGAGTCAAGGCTCAGAAGAGCTATCTCGTTAAGGAAGGGCTCTTCGTTGGATACCTCATGGACAGGCAGACCGCGGCAAGGCTTGGCCTTCGCTCCAACGGAGCCGCAAGGGCGCAGAGCTGGCGCCACATACCAATAATAAGGATGACGAACATAAACCTTCTTCCCGGCAACAAGACCTTAGACGAGCTCATAAGCGAGATAGACTATGGATTTTTACTTGCCACGAACAAGAGCTGGTCGATAGACGACATGAGGGTTAATTTCCAATTCGCAACGGAAATAGCCTACGAAATAAAAGCAGGGAAACTGACGGGAAGGATCTTCAAAAATCCTGTGTATTACGGAAGAACGACGGAATTCTGGAATTCGTGTGATGGTATAGCGAATGAAGATCACTGGCACGTCTGGGGAGTTCCAAACTGCGGTAAAGGCCAACCTGGTCAGATAATGTACGTTGGACATGGGACATCTCCCGCCAGATTCAGAAATGTGAAGGTAGGTGTTGCCAAATGAGGAGCGATCAGTTTTATAGGAACTTAATGAGACTCATGAGCGACACTTTCCCAGGTTACGAGTTTCTCGTAAACGCTCAATCGACAAAAAGAGATCTAACGAGATTCGCCAATTCCGAGATACACCAGAATGTGTCGAGCCAGGAGATGTCCTTTACCGCCATCTTCATGAAGAACAAAAAACTCGCTGTAGTTTCGAGCAACGACGATTCGCTTGAAGGTTTGAAAAGACTAAAAGAACAGGTTGATGAGATCATCGAGAGCTCTCCCGAGCTACCCTACGAATTCAAAATGCCGCCGCTGAGAATGGAATACCCACATTACATGGAAGAGGAAAGCATGAAAGATGTGCACCCTTCAAAGAGAGCCGAGCTCTTCGACATGGTCAAATCCATAGCAGATGAGAAAAATCTGAAAGCCTTCGGATACGTTGCCAACACAGCTGGCGATGTTGCGGTCTTTTCCACAACCGGCCTTTTCCTTTACATGAGCTATACGAACGCGGATTTCAACGTCGTCCTTCTGAACGAGACTGGTTCAGGATCGTACGGCTCCGGAGTAGCTAAGAATTTCGAAGAGCTCGACATGGAAAGGAAGGTCAGGGAAGTCGCGGATCTTGCGGTGAAGAATGTCCCCAAAGTGGAGATAGAGCCCGGAAGCTACACAGTGATTTTAGGGCCTGAAGCCGTTGCTTCTCTTTTCATGTACTTTGCCTTTGGAGCTATCAACGGCTTCTGGCACGAACTCGGCACGAGCTCTTCCGTTAAATACCTTGGAAAGAAGATAGGCCCTGACTTTCTGTGCTTCAAGGACGATCCAGAAGATGAGAGACTTGTGAAAGTGCCGTTCGACATGGTTGGAACCAAGAGAGAGACATTCCCAATAATCGAAAACGGCGTTTTCAAGAACGTGCTCTATTCATACGGAGCGGCTCTCATGTTCGGCAAGGAGCCAACTGGCCACACATTCAACCTGGAGCAGCTCGACTTTGCCTTCCCCGCAAACCCTGTTATCTGCGCAGGGGAAGTGAGCAAAGAAGATCTCTTTGCAAAAGTGGACAAAGGGCTTTACATTCACAGGTTCCACTACATGAACATAGTCGATCCGTCAAATCTCGTTCTAACTGGAATGACGAGGGACGGCCTCTATTTGATAGAGAAAGGCGAGATAGTAAGCGCTTCCAAAAACATGAGGTTCAACGTGCCGTTCTATGAATTGATGGAAAGTCTCAAAGGTCTATCAAAAGAGCAGGAGACCGTGGGTGGGGCTTTCAGCGGAGCAGTCGCGCCCTATGCGCTGTTCGAAGGCTTCACCTTTACTTCGAAGACAGATCATTGATTTTTTAAAATTCCTGAACTCCTCACCGGGAGCTGCTGCTCCCGGTTTTCTAATCCAAAGGCAAACCACCTTGAAATGGAAAAGAAAAAAGTATAGTATATTCCCTTGGCACTTAGGAATCGGTTCCATCAAAAGTTTTCAGATATGCCAATTTTTCCGCTTTCCATGTATTTTTGCATATTCTCGTGTTTTTTCTTTAAAATGCAGGAACGCAGCGGACAAATTGGTGTGCTATATGAACTTTTTAAAAGCGGCAAAAAGGGTTAAAATAGGGTTTCACTTCAGGCTATTATGTTTGATGGCAAGAATGGTAAGGAGGGAGGTTACTGGCATGTTTAAAAGGAGCGTCGCAATGAAAATAGCGCTGCCACTGCTTCTGGTAATGGTGGCAGTTATGACGGTGGTACTCTGGATATCGCTGACACAAATAACAGACATTTTGCAGGAAAGGATTAAGTCCCACCTGCACGATGTGGCTGTGAGTGCCGTACGTATGGTTGATGACCACGAAAGGTATCTATCTTCTCTCAGGGATGCCCTTTTGGATGCGCACAAAAAGAAGATAGAAGCTGTCGTTAGCTCAGCCTATTCTGTAGCCCAATATTATTACAACGAATACAAAGCGGGAAAACTAAGCGAAGACGAGGCGAAAAAGCGCGCTTTGAATGCCCTCGCTTCCATGATATATGAAGGTGGCGCTGGATATGTCTTCGTCTTTGACAGTAAGGGTATAACCTTGGCTCATCCCAAAAAATCCTTGATAGGTAAATCGTTGTGGGACTTGAAAGATCCCAACGGAGTGATGATCATCCAGGAGCTCATGAAAGCCGCTAAAGCCGGAGGAGGTTTTGTGAGCTATCTCTGGCCGAAACCAGGAGAAGAAGAGCCCCAGCCGAAGCTCTCTTATGCAGAATACTTCGAACCCTGGGACTGGATGCTGGGAACAGGGGTTTATGTAGACGATGTCAACAAAGAAGTTGCTGCAAAGGAAAAAGAGCTATGGGAAGATTTCAGAAAAGCTTTGCTTTCAGTGAAATTTGGAGAAAACTCCTATCCGGCAATCTTGGGAGAAGATGGTACTGTCATACTCTACATAAAGAGAGAACTTGAAGGAAAGAAAGTTACATTTAAAGATGCTAAAACTGGCGAAAATCTTATAAAGAAATTCGTGGAAAACAAAAACAAATTCGTGGAGTACTACTATCCAAAACCGGACATCGGCGGTGCTTACAAAAAGCTCGCTTACGTGGGATACGTACCTTCAAAGCACTGGCTCGTACTCCTAACGGTGTATGAAGACGAGGTGTTCGGAGAGGTTAGGAGAGTATCATGGGTGTTCGCCGGAATACTCGTAGGTGGAGCCGTACTCCTCATTCTCATAGTCTGGCTCATGATACGCTACATCCTCACGAAAGCCCTCGTAAAGGTCGGAGAATTCGCGGAGAAAGTCGGAGAAGGCGACCTTACCGTTGCACTTGAGTACGAGAGCGAAGACGAAATAGGAAGGCTCGCAAAAATAGTAGACAAGATGCGAGATGACATCGTGGATATAATAAAGAAGATAAAAACAGCGGGAGCAGACGTTAATACTAAAGCCGAGGATATAACTGAAATAGCGGAAGATGTGAGTGCAAGAGTAGACGAAACCGTGAGAAGCGTCGATAGGGTCGTCGACATGGCAAATAACGTTGCTGCAGCAGTTGAAGAGACCACTTCCGGTGTCCAGGAAGTCGCTTCAAGTGCACAGATGGTTTCCAAGACAGCAGAGGAACTTTCCTCTCAGAGTGCCAACTTGAGAGAAGCAGTTGAGGAGGGAGAAGGAGCTCTCTCCACGATAATAGACAGAATAGAGACAGTCTCCCAGGAATCACAGAACGCAGTTAACAGCGTTAAGAACCTATCGGATTCCACAAAGAACATCGAGCAGATTGTCGAGACTATAAACTCCATAGCAGAACAGACTAACCTCCTGGCACTCAACGCAGCGATTGAAGCCGCAAGAGCCGGCGAGGCTGGTAAGGGATTCGCAGTTGTGGCAGATGAGATAAGAAAGCTTGCAGAGGAATCGAGAAAATCCACAGAACAGATAGCACAGATACTCACTGGCATTAGAGAAGAGGCTTCGAGGGTGAGCGATATAACCACGCGGCTTGTGGAGATGATCCAGGAGGTAAGCGGGCAGAGTGAAAGCATCTCGCAGGTCTTCGCGAAGATAAAAGATCAGACATCGGCACTCGACAGTATGACCAACAACCTCGCAGCTTCCGCTGAGGAACAGAGTGCTGCTTCCGAAGAAATCTCCGCAGCCATGGACAACGCAACGAGAGCCGTCAACGAGGTTGTCGATGAGATACAGAAGGTTAAAGAGCAGATGAGTGGACTCGAATCTCAGAAGGACCGGCTTGTAGATGCGGCTGAAACTCTGGCAAAACTCGTGGAAATATTTGGAGAGACTATCTCGAAGTTCAAAGTGGAATGATAAAAGACTACATGGGTTATAATTTCTGCCGGGCGGTCTCGCCCGGCTTTTATTTTCAAAGAATCGGGGGATGCACATGGACAGACTCATATATGGCCATGCTTTCGATGGAAAGCTTCGATTCTCAGCTGCAAGCATGAAAAACACCGTGGAGCAGGCAAGGCTCAGACATACGCTATCTCCAATAGCAACGGCTGCTCTTGGAAGAGCTTTGATAGGAGCAGCTCTTGCCATACCCTGGCTCGCCGAAACCGAAGTTCTAACGATAGATATAGAGGCAAAAGGCCCAATAAAGAGGATTGTTGCCCAGTCAAGGGGAAACTTCACCGTGAGGGGATACGTATCAAATCCGCTTGTTGAAGACAGGGTGAAAGACGGGAAATTCGATGTGGCGGCAATCGTAGGTGGTGGAGTTTTGAGAGTCGTCAGAGATTTGGGGCTAAAAACTCCCCATACTTCCCAGGTTCCCATAAGAAGCGGCGAGATAGCTCAGGATCTTGCATATTACTACACAGTCTCGGAGCAGCTCCCAACTGCTATGGCTCTCGGGGTTTTAGTCGGAAGGAGTGGCGTGATTTCCGCCGGTGGATACGCGCTGCAGGTTATCGACCGAAGCCTGAGCGAGGATGTCCTAAACGAGCTGGAAAGGAGGGTAACTGAAACCGGGGCGGTTACGAAACATCTTTCAGAAGGCGAGACTATAGTTGATGTGCTCTACGAGCTTCTTGGAAACGAGCTTGGACACTACGAAGAAAACGAAGTGAGCTACGAGTGCCAATGCACAAGGGAGAAAGCCAAGGAATCTCTTATGGTCTTGAACATACAAGATCTCCAGGAAATGATAAAAGAGGGGGAAGCCGAAGTCACCTGCAAGTGGTGCGGAAAAAGGTACTACTTTGGCGAAGACGAGATAAGGGAAGTTTTGATGGGAAAGATGGGGTGAGCGGTGTAGTCGTCTCTTTGTTGTTACCATGGGTTTTGCCCATTACGGTACCGTTTCAGAGCAGATTCCTATGGAGAGTAAAGGGCCCGCCCATGCGGGCCCTTGTGATCAAAGAAGAGTCGCTATCATCACGGCTTTTATTGTGTGCTTTCTATTCTCTGCCTCATCCCAGACTCTGCTCTGCTTGCCTTCTATGACTTCGAAGGTTACTTCCTGTCCCTTTACTGCCGGCAGGCAGTGCATGAATATCGTATCCCTCTTTCCGGTCATCTCCATTACCCTCTCATTTACCTGATAGGGCTTCAAAAGCCTCATCCTCTCTTGCAGCTTATCCTCCTCTCCCATGGAAGCCCAGACATCCGTGTATATAACGTCCGCTCCCTTCACGCCTTCCTCGACATCGGCCGTGAATTCTATCTTTGCTCCGGTTTCTTTTGCTATCTCCGTTACCTTCTCAACGAGTTCTTTCCTCGGCCTGAGCTCCTCA
>JALWSA010000062.1 GCA_026993805.1 Thermotogaceae bacterium
GGCAAACTGGTTTGCAAATACAGGAAAATTCACCTTTTCACCCACGGCGGTGAGCACGAATCATTCTCGCCAGGAAAAGAGACCGTAAGTTGCGAAATCCAAGGCCTTAAAATCACCCCCTTTATCTGCTACGACCTTAGGTTCCCCAACCTGTTTCAAAGAGCGGCGACGCACACCGACCTTTTCGCAGTTGCTGCAAACTGGCCAGAAAAAAGAATCATGCACTGGGAGAGCCTACTTCGCGCAAGGGCGATAGAAAACCAAGCGTATGTCTTGGGTGTTAACAGAGTGGGCGACGATCCCTATTTTCACTACGGTGGAAAGAGCCTTATATTAGATCCATGGGGAGAAACGGTGCTTTCCGTCGGAGAAAACGAAACCCTGATATTCGCGGATGTGGACATCGAGAAACTAAAGAGAGTGAGAGAAGGATTTCCTGTCCTCAGGGACAGGATAAAGGGGATAGATATCTGAAGCGGGGGGATGAGCTTGAAAGTGTTGTTCGAAGCCAAACCGACCAAGACATTCTCGATGCAGGTGAGTTTCAACATAGGGTGGCGCCACGAACCTAAAAACAAAAAGGGAGTTTTGAGAAAGGCTCTTGAAGAGCTGATGAAAGCTGTTTTGTCAACGCTTCCCCCGTGGTTTGACGCTCTCTATCACCTTGACTCGGAATACTCTTCTTTAACCGTCCTGGGAACTGTGCAAGATCAAGAAAACTTGCTCAAGATTCTGAACACTATGGAAATGAACTTTCCGCCGGTTCTGGAAGAGCTGGGAGCATCTCCCGTTCTTGTTGCGCTCTCAGGAGGAGTGAGAAAAAACACAGTCTCCCAGATAAGGGAATACTCGTTTGAGATCAAACCTGGAAAACCGAAGATAGTGGCTGAGCCAAAGCGTTTTTTAGCCCTGAAAGAACTTTCAAGATCCCAGAAGCATTTTCTGACCTTCCTTTGCATGGAGCGTGGTTGTGAAATTTTCCTTGAAATATCGCCGAATGGCGACAGACTCCACTACGGAATGAATTTAAAAGAACTCAAGATAAATTCTCTGGAGAAGGAGCTTAAAAGATACGAAGCATGGCTTCTGAGAAGGTACGAAACCACAAAAAGCACAACGCACCTTTTAACTATATTCAACATCTATTCCAAAAAAGAGCTGAGCATACAGGATGCGCTAAACGAAGTGATGAATTTAAGCCAGGCTTCGCTTGAAGAATTCCTAAAGCTTCTCTCCAACATCTCGAATAGGCTCAAACATTGAACCTTATGTAGATGATGTCCCCGTCCTTTATCGGGTGGTCTTTTCCAACGACTTGTATAAGGCCTTTTTCCTTTAACGCCTTTTCGCTTCCTTCTCTCTTCAGATCTTCTATCGAGAAGACTTCTGCTCTTATGAAACCCCTTGCAAGGTCGGAGTGTATGGCGGCGGCCGCATCAACTGCTGTTGAACCCTTTTTCAGTTCCCATGCCCTGACTTCCTTTTCGCCGGCCGTGTAGAAGGTTATAAGTCCCAGACTGTCCATTATCGCTCTTGTAAACCCTTGAAGATCTATCTTCTCTACACCGTACTCTTTCAAAAATTCTTGGCGTTCATCTTCATCCAGTTCCAGTACTTCGAGAATTATCTCAAATGGAAGCTCTGCGATACTAACCTTTGCTTCATCGCAAAGTTTTCTTATCTTCTTCCTTCCTTCATATCCTTCTCTCATCTCTTTTTCGCCCAGGTTAACCAGAACCATTCTGCTTTTAAAGGAACTGAGAGAATAACCCGAGATGAGCTTTTCTTCCTCTTCGCTGAGCTCTATACTCACAGGGCGCCCGGCTTCTTCGAGTCTTCCTTTAATGCCTTCAAGCACTTTAAGCTGCCTTTCTTCCAGATTGGAAAGCTTTCTCTTTGCGTTTTTAAGTCTCTCTATTTTGCTTTCCAGTATCGCCAGATCTCGCAAGAGCATTTCCTCTTCTACGTATTCGAGCTGCTTTAAAGGGCTATTATAGCCGGGAAGGGGCGGTACCATGTCGCTTTCAAAAGCTCTCAGGACTATCAAGAGCGCATCAACTTCTTGTAAGCTAACGAGAACTGCCGTTCTCTCCTTTTCGGACTGCTCGGGGCTCAGGTTCCCCAATATCTCAAATTCCATCGAAATGGGCGTGACCTTTTTGGGGCTATAAAGCTTTTTCAAAAACTCCAAATTCTCATCGGGAATCTTCGCCATGACCTTATCTTCAAAATGGGAAATCCCGCTAAGCTTTGCCAAAACTCGAAGAAATGTCTTTTTACCGGAAAAAGGAAAACCGACTATTCCTATTCTCATCAACTCTCATTCACCTCCACAAAGAGTTTCACGGACATCGGAGACTTCGAAATCTCGATCTTCCCATTGATGAGTTTGAAAGAGAATGGCTCTTTCTTGAAAAGCATGTGTCTCAAAAGGGGCGGCTCAAAGGATGCCACCCTTAGAGAGTTAATCATCCTTCTCTTTTCGCTCTTTTCCATTATATCTCTAAGGTTCCTGACCTCAGTATCAAGACCCCAACCCGCTCCTTCGCTCTTTCCCTCCATCACATTCATCAAAGCTCTGTAGATTTCCTTCCCCGCACCTTCTGATGCCCTCAGCTCTCTCTCGACATGGAGCGACACTCCGCCTGAAAAATCTATGCCTTCGTCGTGTTTTTCCCCATCCAGAACATATCCGGCCGCCTTTACCAACAGCTTGTACTCGACGTCCAAAGCCAATGAGAGCTTTTCCGGGACGTTGTAGGAAGCCGAAGTTATCGGATGGAAAGCCTTTCCC
>JALWSA010000063.1 GCA_026993805.1 Thermotogaceae bacterium
TGTTTGCCATGTACCTTGCAACGGCAAGGTCATGCGTTATGTAAAGGTAGCTCATGTCGTATTCGTCTGCGAGTTTCATCATGAGCTTCATTATTCCCGTCCTTATGGAGACGTCAAGCATGGATGTGGGCTCGTCCGCGACGACGAATGTTGGGTTGAGAATCAAAGCTCTTGCGATAGCGACCCTCTGTCTCTGACCACCTGACAGCTCGTGCGGGAACCTGAAAAGGAATGTATCGGGAGGAGTGAGTCCGACATCCGCCAAAAGCTGCGCAACTCTTTCTTCTCTTTCCTTAAGACTTCCAATGTTGTGAATGTTGAGAGGTTCTGCCACTATGTCAAATATCGTCATCCTCGGATTCAAAGACTCATACGGGTCCTGGAATATCATCTGAACCTTTCTCCGCAGCTCGATAATCTTCTTCGACCTGTCCTTCATGAAATGAGACATGAAGGCACCTCTGCTCTTTCCAAGCGATTGATACAGCTCGTACATCTCCCGGTCTACATCTGTTTTGAGTGAAGATGGATCGAAGTTAGGATCCTCGAACCTCTTCAAATACATTTCCCGCAGATATTCCTCGGCCTTCTTCTTGTGATGGAAAAGATATGGGGTCACATCCTTACCCTCTATTATCACCCTACCGCTCGTCGGCTCGTAAAGTCCTACTAAGATCTTTCCCGTGGTCGTCTTACCACATCCCGACTCCCCAACGAGCGCCAAAGATTCTCCCTTCTTTATCTCGTAACTAACCCCGTCTACCGCATGGACAAAGAGCCTGACCTTCCTGAACACCCTTCTTTCCGCTGGAAAGAGTTTTCTCAGATTCTCTATTCTCAGTATTAGGTCATTCCTTGACATCGAATTTCACCACCTCTCCGGCTTTTAATGGGTGATGGCAAGCGACCCAGTGTCCCGGTTCTATCTCCCTGTACTCCGGCTCTTTCTCCCAACATTCGGGTGTGGCGAGCGGACACCTCGGAGCGAACCTGCAGCCTTTGGGCGGATCGAGCAGGTTCGGTGGTTCTCCGGGAATCGTGGTCAGTTCTGTCTTGGGACCAACCACGCTCGGGAAAGCATGCATCAAGCCATAAGTGTAAGGATGTGCAGGCCTCTTGAATATCGTCACAGAATCGGCGAATTCAACGAACTTACCTGCGTACATGACGGCTATCTTATCAGAGACCTCGGCTATAACGGCGATATCGTGGGATATGTATATCATTGCCATGTTGAGTTTTTCCTGTATCTTCTTCATTTCCTTCAAAATCCTGTCCTGGACTATGACATCGAGAGCAGTTGTGGGCTCGTCAGCTATTATCACTTTTGGATCACATGAGAGTGCCATAGCGATGATCGCCCTCTGCTTCATACCACCAGAGTACTGGTGCGGGTACTGGTCCATTCTCTTCGGATCGAGTCCGACTAACTCGAAGAGACTCGCAACCTTCTTCCTCGCCTCGTCTATGGATACATCGGGAAAATGATTCTGTATAGCTTCGATTATCTGATCTCCCACCCTGTAAACTGGATTCAGCGAGTTCATAGCAGCCTGGAATATCATGGAGATTCCCTTCCACCTGTATTTCCTCATCTCGTCCTCGGGAAGTTCGACTAAATCTATTGGACCACTGCCGTCGTCAAAATATATCTTTCCGCCTTTGAATTCAGCGTTTTCAGGAAGAAGTCTGAGTATGGTCATTGAAACCGACGTCTTACCACACCCGGATTCACCCACAATACCCAGGGATTCTCCTTCACGGAGCTCAAAACTTATACCATCGACGGCCTTAACGTATCCTTTCTTCGTTTTGTAATGCATCTTGAGATTTTCAACCTTGAGAACCACTCTTCTCTCCATCTCCATCACCTCGACCTAAGCCTTGGGTTGACTATTTCCTCGAGTCCTCTTCCGAGGAAGTAGAAAGCGGAACATATCAGCGTTATGGCAGCTCCCGGTGGAACCCACAGCCACCAGAACGTACCAATGTTCGAACCTATCAGATATCCCTGACTCTGGGCAGTATGCAAGATTATTCCCCAGCTCATCCTGAGCTGCACGAGACCGAAGAACGACAGAACTGCTTCTGAGAATATCGCTCCGGTGACGGAGAACATCATGTAAAGGAACGAAAGCGGTAAAATGTTGGGAATTATGTGTTTGGTTATTATGTAGAAGTTAGAACCACCGGCAGATCTCGCAGCCTCGATGAAAGGCCTGACCTTAACAGTCAAAGCCTGGGCCTTCAAAACTATGGTTATAGAACCGAATCCAGAGATTATTCCCATGATGAGCGCCAGCCTGAATAGCGTTAGTTCCATGAACGCTGCGAGAACGAGCAGGAGTGCCAGTGACGGGAAAAGCATCACTATATCCGCTACCCTCATGAAGAACGTGTCGATCGCTCCTCCGTAGTAAGCCGCTGTAGCCCCTATGAGAGTACCTATGATCACAGTTATGAGTGCTGCCGTGACGCCCAAGACGAATTCTCTAGGTGTCGAGTACATCATCTCTCCCATGATGTCTCTTCCAAGCGGATCCGTGCCAAGCGGATGGAGCAAGGAAGGTGGTGCAGGATTGTTGTAAAGACCGTCGTTACCCGTTATAGGATCGTACGGCAAGCTCGAATAGAAGAAGGATTTACAGTACTCTTCCAAATCGTAATCGACCGAGACCATCAAGAGATCCTCGTATAGCTTTTCAAAATCCTTCTTTCCAACGTGCTTCTTCAGGACTTCTTTCACACCATTCTCGAAAACTTCATGCGCTTTTATAATCCCATCCACTATGGTTATGTTGTACTGGGAGAGTTTCACCGTATTCAGCGGTATTTCCAGGATGTTCATCTGGGCTTTCCTCGAAAGATCAGCAAACGAATCAAGCTCTTCTTGCAACTTTATCTCAGCTCTTCCTTTTATCACATTCCTGTACTTTTCAGCCACATCCTGCATAGATCTGACTATATCAACATCTCCAAGAGCCTCTTCCAACTTCCTCTGGAAGAAGTCAGCAAGGTAGTAAACCTCGTATATAACGATCCTCTTCGCGAGATCTTCCAAAACCCTTTGCTTGGAAATCAATTTTTCGTATATCTTGGAATCCTCCTCCAAGATGCTCTTTCCATCGAACTCTTTTGACAAAGCATCCTTCAATAACGTCAAATTGGGAGTTTTTCCATCATTTATTTCTTTCAAAATGCTGGCCGCTTCCTTGTAAAGACCAACCAAGTAGCTTTCAGAGAGCATATTCAGGAAATCCGTCATTTCTCTTGCCATATCTGAAAGATCCTTGAAAAGCGTATCTGCCACATTGTAAAGGTAAGGAGCTATCTGCTTGTCTATGTCCCTGAAATCGAGTCCTATCTTTCCCTCTCCGCCATATCCTCCTCTGAGGTTCTCCACCCAGTTTGAGATTATTGCAGAGTTGTTTCTCGTCTCCATGAGATTCTTAAGTTTGAAAGCGAGATCCTCCGCCGCTTTTTTCGCTGTTTCCGTGTCATTGCGTTTTAACGCTTCCTCGAGATTCTTAAGGGCATCGCTCACACCGAATATGTGGAAAAACGCCCTCTTGTAATAGGAGAGTGAATTGTTGAAAGCCTCTATCTTTCTCGATTTATCGAATGCAAGGTCTGCTATCAATTCTCTCTTTATGTGTTTCTTCATTATGTCCTGAAGGTATGCCTTTAGTTTTTCTCCACCCGCAGATAGAAAGTCCATGATCTGAACCGTTAAGTAAGCCTGAGAGAAAGCGTCAAGATCCATGTTCTCAAGCATTATCTCAACGATCTTCTCCCTATCTTTCATGAGCTCTTCTTTCGACGGAACGCTGCCAAGATATGCTTCGAGCACCTCAGAAATCTCATCAGCAAATATTAGGTACAAATCCTGGTCTTTAAGTAACAGGTCTTTTATCTCGTTGAGCTTTACAGCATCGTAGGCCAAGTCGAGGATCGGAAAGACATCGAATTTTGCTATCTTCAATATGCTCTCAACCGCTGCTTTTGGATCTTTTTTAATTTCATCAGCAGAAAAGCGCATTCCAAGATTGGCAGCTATTTCAGCGACGTAATCGGGTGCTATGTTCGCGGTATCAAGCAAGACCTTTTTGACCTTTTCCTCGTCTATGAATTTCCACGCTATTTCGCTCTTTTCTTCAGCACCAAACTCGCTTATAAAAGCTTCCACTCTCTCTTTGAAAAAGTATCCCGTTATATCCTTGTTCAAATCTCCAAGATTGCTTTCAGTCACTTCTCCGTAAGAAGAGAGTATTCTCTCAAGATGGGATATCATCTGCCTCCTTTTCTGATAATCGAAGTACTTCCCTTCAAAAATCCTTTGCAAACCATCGAAGAATTCATTCTCTGGCGCCATCTTCTTGGGTTCAAAGATTTCTCTTTTGATTTTTTCCACTACTTTTGAAGAGAGCGTCATTTTCTTCAATTTGTAACCCATCTCATCGTTGTTCCTTATAGCTTCTTCCAAAACGGGCAAGAGCTCTTTCTCGTACTCACCATAAACCTGCTTTCCTATCTCATACGTTTTGTTTATATAAACCCTCTCCATCAACTTGGTATAGAGCGGAAATACTGCCCCATATATGGCGAAGAATATGATAACGCTAAGTCCAAAAATAGCTATTTTCCTCTCTTTGAAGAGTTCCCAGTTCTGCCTAAAGGATCTTGCCCAAAGCTTTAGCCTGGTTACCCATAAAGGTTCTTTTCTGTAATCTCCTTTAGCCATCTCTTTCACCCCTTCTTCAATATCTGATCCTCGGATCGAGGAATGCGTAGAGTATATCGGCTATGAGGTGCGCAACAAGAACGAATATACCTGTGAAAACCAATAGACCTATAAGAAGAGGAATATCCTGTTCGTTCAAAGCCTGAAGGTATGCAAGCCCCATTCCGGGCCAGGAGAACATCGTCTCCGTGATTATTCCACCGCTTACGGTGAAACCAAGGCTTATGACAAAGTTGGTTATGAGTGGAAGGAGTGCGTTTCTGGCCGCATGCTTATCTCTAACAACATGATCAGGGAGTCCTTTCGCCTTTGCAGTGGTTATGTAATCTTCTTTTATTATCTCAAGCATCGTGTCCCTCATAACGAGCATCGATCCCGCGAAGGACAGAACAGTAAGGGTGAGGATCGGGAGAATCATATGCCTTATTATGTCAACGGCGTACATTCCAAGATGGAACGTCACCCCATTTTCTGCTGTATAGCTCGCAAAGCTCCACCAAAATGCGAGAAAAACAAACGAAGCTATCATTACACTCCAGAAAGAAAGCCTTTTTGCCATAACCGTTTTCATCTTCGAACTGAGAATGAAAGCTATCATCAGTGCTATTATGAGAACGAATCCAGACCATAGGAGTCTTGTGAAAACGTACTGGGAACTGAACGGTGCACTTCTCCAAAGTTCAGGATCTATGAACTGGTTAAGAGGAATGTTTCCAAGGATGACATAGAGCGCTGCCATCACGAGGAACATAAGACCGGGTATGACAATGGTCCAAAGTGCCGTTTCCGTTCTTCCCTCTTTTTCAAACCGCTTTCCGTATATTCTGAAGAGTTTTTTCTCTACTCTTGCACCTACCATGTATCCGATGAGATAGAAAACAACCGCAGGAAGAAGTATCACACCAACGAAGAAATTGGTAAGATGATTCTTGACACCAAATATAAGTACGAAGAAGAGAACGATCCAAAGAACAGAAATGGTCAGGGCCACAGCTGTCGAAGTCCTCTTTTTGGAATTAACAAGCTTGTTCGCTCTGGAATGTCCGGCCATGTAGGAGAACACAGCGGTCAATATGAAGAGAAAAATCCCTCTTGCGTTGAGGTTTCCTTTGAGGATTATCGCAAAAAGCCATATATTGAAAATTGCCAAAATAGGCGTGAATATCGTCCAGAAGACGATTCCAACGAAAGTTGCGACCTTGTCGGATATCTTCCCCCTGTTCCAGGCTATTCTCTTTCCCAGGTTAAAACCGACCATATAGGAGATCAGCGTTGCAGTGACGAAGAGAAAGATAGTTCTTGGAAGCCTTTCTTTTATGATGTCTATGACCTTTCTTGGATAAAACGTGAAAGACGTTCCAAGATCTCCCCGAAGGAAATTTTTCATGTAAAGCAAAAACCTTTGGAAGGCGGGCTTATCATATCCGAACTGTTTCTTTATAGCTTCTCTTGCCTCCGGGGTGATCTTGGGGTTCATGATGTACTTGTCGATGAAACTTCCTGGCATGGCTTCCATTAGCCAGTAAACTATCGTTACATAAATAAAAAGCAAGATGATGATTTGTACAACCCTCTTGGAAATGAACTTTATCACTCAGCTCACCTTCCTTTTTCTGATTTTTATCCACCATGGATTGATATATATCATAAAAGCTCTCTTGATTTCAAGTTTTCAGAAGACTTTGTGAAAAATGTCTATAATATAGCTAATTTCTGTTCACTGACAATAAAAACGGCCCGGCACAGAGCCGGGCCGCAGGCATTCATATCCTGGCTATCACTTGGACACTGGTCTGACCGTTGTCGGGAACGCGCTGAAGGACTGGAGTCCGTCAAGGACTTCCGTGTACGGGAATTGAATCTGGTCAGCTCTGTAAGCCTCGTAGATCGGTGCAGTGAAGAGAACGACGTACGGCAAGTCTTCTGCAAGCATCTCCTGGAGCTTGTAAGCGAGCTCCTTGGCTTTCTCGAGATCAGTGGCCGCGAGGAACTCGTCTCCGACCTCGTCGAATTCTGGGTTCATGTAACCGGGAGTGTTGAAGTCTCCAGGTCCAGCTCTCTTGCTGCTGAAGAAGTCAACAATGTAGTCCGGGTATATGGAGAGACCCCAACCGAGTATGTACATGTCGTAGTTGAAGTTCTCCTCCCAGACTTTGGAAACGATGTAGTTGAAGTCAACGAGGTGAGCTTTCACTGGAATTCCTATGGCGTTCGCCCAGTCCTGGATGAACAGAGCCGTCGTTGCCCTCATTGGGTCATATCCAGCACCGGGAGCAAGGAGTTCTATTTCCTTAACGGGTTTTCCATCAGGCCCTATGAGTCCCTTACCGGCTCTAACGACTTTGTCCCCAACGACCTTCGGAGGAACTATCCACCTGAAGCCAGCTTTCTTGAGAAGTTCTATTGCTTTCCTGTACCTGTCTCCCATGGTTATTTCCTTCTCGGGTTTTCCAATGAGCCTTTCAGCTGCAGTCTTGACGTTCGGATTGTGCCAGAAGACATTTCCTGGAGGAACAACTGTGTTAAGAGGAATGGCCTGACCCTGGAGTATTCTGCCACAGAGGAAGTTCCTGTCTATGAGAACAGCTATTGCTTCTCTGAACTCCTTGATGTTCATCGGGTACCTTCTCATGTTGAAAGCAAGGTACCTGAATCCGTTGGAAGCGTTGGTGACTATCTTGACACCAGGCGCACCTTTGAGCTGGTCGAGCTCACCTTTCTGGAGTCCGAGTGGGTTGAAAATGTAGGAAACGTCTCCGTTGAGCAGAGCTGTTATAGCAACTGCCCTTTCTTTGTAGATCTTGTAGATTATCCCATCGACATAAGGTCCTGTCACGATCTTGAGCTCGACATCTCCTTCGGGTTTCCCGTATCCAGTCCAGGTCCAGCCCATTGGATCTTTGAGTTCAACAGCACCGTTTTTGTAAAGAACTTCCTCAAAGCCCTTATCGTAGTAATCGGGAATAGCTTCGTTCTCAACAAACGCACCCTTCTCCCATTTCTTCATGAGGAATGCACCAAGACCGGGTTCATCTTTGGACCATTTCTCGTCGTAGAGGTATTGGAGAGTGTTATCCTTCTTGAGAGCCTCTTCAACGATGGGTTCCCAGTACTTCTTCTGGAGGATGACACCCATGAGAGCTCCGAATTCGACCTTAGCCAGTCCGAGTTTCTTGAAGTAAATCTTTACGGTGTAATCGTCGACCTTCTCGGCGTGATCAACGAAGTCGGGATCGTACATGGCAGCCCAGTTTCCGCCGAGACCCTTGTCCTTAATCAACTTAACGGCTGTGTTGATGGAGAAAACAACATCGTCCGCGGTGAACGGAGTCCCGTCGCTCCAGACGATACCCTTCCTGAGCTTGATCGTGTAAACCCAAAGGTCTCCTTCCTTGCTCTTTTCCGGCATATCAGCTGCCAAGCTTGGAATGAAATCAAACCTCTTATCAGAATAGGTGTAGAGGCTGCCCCACTTTCCAGCGAGGACATACTGGTTCCATACCGTTGCGTTTGGCCCATAGTAGTTCCATGGGTTAAGAGTGGTTGGCTCCTCATAGATAGCGTAGTTGATCACAACTGCTGCGGCGAGGACAGTGATAAGAACAGCACCAAGAACAGCGAGTTTCCTCATAACCCTTCCCCCTCCTTTCATAATGAGATTGGATATTAAAGCCACGTATATTTTACCACAAAGCCCTTCTGTCAAGGTTAAATCCAGACACTTTGATATTTCAAATGACCTTCTGACTTGATCCTTCTCTTTTTACATTACCGAAGATCCATATCCAAATTATCTCAAAGAGTATGTGGAAGTAATACGTCGAGATTCTCCAAACACTCACAGCCACTAAAACTCTTTGGGGGTTTCCCATGAAAGCCGAAAACACAAGAGTGTAAGCAGCTTCTATACTCCCACTCGCTCCTGGCGTTGGAATGTAATAGACGACAAGATTAAGAAAAGTGTAAAAGGCCAATATCTTCCAATAATGAACTGATGGGCTGACAAATCTCAAAACATAGAAAATGGAGTAAACCTGTGCAAGGATTATCAGAAAATTCAAAGCGGTATCCAAGACAGCAACCCAAAAGTTTTTCCTCCACAAGTGATCCACACTCTTTTTCATCTCAACGGTCCAGTTGTAAATCCTCTCTCCCCAGTCTTCCTTTCTCGAAAGCTTGGCTATCATCTTTCCCATGGCACTGTCTTGCATCTTATGAATCACTTTCCCAAGAAAATCAGGTCTCACAAGTAAAAAGAAGAAGAGCACAGCCGCTCCCAACGAAACGATAAAACCAACTTGGATCAACGCAACACTCGCAACATTCGCCTTTATCACATCGATTATTCTTCTGTAGGAGATCAGCGCTATTGCAACTGTTGTGAACATGTATTCTACAAATCGGGAAAGAACTATACTCGTACCATCTTCCGTGGATATCCCTATGGTCGAGAGATGCCATATCTGAAAGGGTTGTCCTCCCGCTGCCATGGGGGTAAGGTATGAAAACATATACGCATAAACGCTGTTGGTAAAACCATCGATTAGCCTGGTTTTATACCCAAAGATATTAGCCACTATCTTAAGCCTGATGGCATCCACAAAATATCCGAAAATGTATATCAGAAATGGTACGAGGACATACTTCACGGGAATGCTGAGAAGCAATTTGTGGAAATCCTTAAAACCGAACAGCATGGGAACAAAAGTGTTTATGAAGAATCCTATGACTAAGGCTATGACCAAAAACTTCCAGAGTCTCTTCCTCATTACTTGCTCTCCTCCCCGAAGTTTTACACGAAAAGATGATACCACTAAATTCGCCAGGTGTTAAAATAGGTGGGAAAAAGATGAAGCGAGGCGATGAGATTGAAAAAACTCTGCATTATATTGACATTGATTTTTATAGTTGCTTCAACACTATTCTCGGTTGGAACGACTATAAGGGTTAATATAAAGCTCACACTGGGAACGGGTACAGACGAACTGTATGAAAGGGTATGGAAGAGGTTGAAAGAAGAAAAACCCGATTACGTTGTTATAACGACAGGGGAGGCCACAGAAGCTGACATCTCCCTGGAACTCGTTCTCATCGACTACGCTGATAGATTCGAAGCCATATGGAAAAACGGCGAAGAAACGATTGAAGACCTCACCTACAAGAAAGATTCTCTGATCCCTTTCAGATTTTTCATACAGGACATCATATCCGTCCCGTTGGAACTCGCTGCTTTCAAGAAATTGACAATAGGTGATTACGGAAGGGTGCTTAGGCTCACCTATCGCTCGAGCGTTGATGAGTACCCTTCTTTCAGCGACGACGGTAGATACCTTGTCTTTATAAGCGATAGATCGGGAAGCAGGGATATATGGATTCTGGACATGTTCACTGGTAAACTGAAGACAATTACTTTGAGCGGTAGCAGCGAGTATTTTCCGAAGATTTCTCCAAAAGGCGACCTGATACTTTTCCAGGGTACCTTCATCGGCAACTGGGCAATCTACACGATACCGATAAATGGCGACCAGCGTGGCATGAGAAAGGTGGCAGGTGAAACGAACAAAGCCGCTTACATGCCAGCGTGGATAGACGAAAAAAAGGTGGTATATCTCCTTCAAAACGAAAATGGTGATACCCTTTACATTCAAGATCTTGAGACCGGTACCTCCACACCTGTCAAACTTCCCTGGAGATACGTTTTCTCACCCTTTCCGATAGATGAAAACACTTTACTGGTAACCGCTCTTAAAGAACACGACTTTGGAATATACAAGATAACACTCGATGGAAGTTACACAGCTTTAGAAGACACCAGGTATAACGAGCACGACCCACAACTCACCCCCGATGGAAGGTATTTACTCTTCACTTCCAATAGAGATGGAGTTTATAGGGTTTGGGTTAAAGATCTTCAAACAAAAGACGAGTGGATAGTCACGGACTTTGTCGATTACGACTGCTTCTATCCTGCGATACATCCTTCGGGAAAACTCATTGCCGTTTCCGTGTACGAACCTGACTGGGAACCCGACATCTGGCTCGTGAGGTTTGGAGAATAATGGCTCGGATGTCCTCTTTCCTTGAAAAGCTCACCCGATTCATCGAAAGAGAAAAACTCATGAATAAGGGCGATAGAATTTTGATAGCCCTTTCGGGCGGGATCGATTCGATGGTCCTGCTTCACTGCCTTTTGAAATTAAAG
>JALWSA010000064.1:0-29125 GCA_026993805.1 Thermotogaceae bacterium
GATGTGGGAGCTGCGTATTCAAATTTCAAAGTCATCACCCACTTTCTCGGCGGCCAGCTTCACGGCTTCGATTATCTTTGTATACCCCGTGCAGCGGCATATGTTCCCTTCAAGAGCCTTTTTTATCTCCTCATCAGAGGGTTTTCTATTTCTCATCAAGAGAGCGTACGTTGAAGCTATAAAACCCGGGGTACAAAACCCGCATTGCACCGCACCAGCTTCGGCAAAGGCATCGGCTATTCTATCGGCCCCTTTGCCTATTAAACCTTCAAGAGTCCAAACATCCTTCCCGTCAAGCTCCGCGGCGAGCATCAAGCACGAATGGACATTCCTGCCGTCCACGATGATGGTACACGCACCACATTCACCCTCGGCGCAGCCCTCTTTCACCGATTTCAAACCCATCACGTCCCTCAAAAAATCCAGTGCCCTCATATCTGGGGGCACATCTATTCGAACGTCCTTTCCATTAAGCTTGAACCTGATCTCGATTTGGATCACCTCCACTTAGAATAATATCAGAAAGGGCGTGTAAAATACGAAGCGTATAATCGAAGTTAGGGGGATTACAATGGACCTGAGAATCGGCTTTGGCTATGACATACACAAATTGTCGGAAGGTGGAAGGTTAGTCATAGGCGGGGTGATCGTTTCAGAAGATCTCCATGCCGTGGCTCACTCAGACGGCGATGTGTTGTGTCATGCGATAATAGACGCACTTCTGGGAGCGGCGAACCTCCAAGACATTGGAGCCATCTTTCCCGAAACGGAGGAAAACAGGGGAATGAGTAGCATTGAAGCACTGAAAGGTGTGTTTGAAATGATAGAAAGAGCCGGCTATGAAGTGATCAACGTGGATTCCACCGTTGTATTCTCCAGATTCAAACTCTCGAAATTCAGGGAAGATATCGAAAATGCCCTGAGCAATTCCCTGAGGTGCCCTGTATCCGTGAAATTCAAAAGTGGAAACGGGGTGGGAGAGATTGGAGAGGGCCGCGCCATTCAGGCTTTTGCCACGGCCCTACTCGTCAAACGATGACCTCTCCAACATCCCAATCGAATCCTTCAGGAGCAACTGTGAACACCGCCCATTTGCCTTCGAGCATTCTCTCAGAGAAATCAACCATCTCGTTCAAAGTTATAGACCTTATCTGCTCTTCATGCTCTTTGAAATCCCTCACGTCACATCCAAGAGATAGCCTATCAACCACATATGTCATCATTCCACCCGGGCTCTCCAAGAGCATCATCAGCTTTCCAAGATATCTCTTGATCCCGTAATCGTAGTAGTCTCTAACATCGAACCTCTTTAAAGAATCGACGAGAGTGTTCAACGTTTCACTCACTCTATCGGGAGAGGTTGAGAAGTAGATGCCAAAAAGTCCTGTGCTCTTCAACGGAAGTACCTCCGTGAAAACATCGTAGACCAGTCCGTTTTTCTCCCTTATCTCTTCAAACAGATAACTGCTCATGCCGCTTCCAAGCATTGTGTTAAGGACAACCAGTCTGAGGAAGTCTTCGCTGAGCCTTCCGGGGGCTTCTCTAACAAGAAGAACATGTACGTGCTTTAGATCCCTCATGTTTTCCAGGGTTTTTTCCTCAGGATAGCGGAACGTAGGCTCACTCGGATCAGGAAATTTTCCATTCCTCCTGAAAGACTTCGCTACCTCCTCGAGATTATTACCGAGCCTCTTCAAATCCCCCGCGAGAACCAATTTTATCTTGGAATCAACATAACCCTTTCTATGGAATTCAACGAGATCCTCACGAGTGAGCGAGTTTATTGTGCCCTCCTCACCGATGATGTCGCGCCCATATGGGAAACCCCAAACACTGCGTAGGGCAAGGTTGTGAAGCCTCTCCTCGGGAACATCCAAGCTCATCCTGTACTCCTCTAAAATTATCTTCCTCTCTATCTCCACATCTTCTTCTCTTATTAGCGGCTCTTCGACGAGGCTATAAAGCACTCTCATGGCTTCTACCGATTGAAAGCTCGGAACTTTTGCGTAGTACACGGTCGAAAGTCGCCCTGTGAAAGCGTTCAGAGTTCCTCCGACACCCTCTATGGCAAGCTTCAATTCTTTCATGGAATAACTCTTGGTCCCGCGAAATACGACATGTTCGAGAAAATGAGCGACTCCCGCTTTGGAGTCGCTCTCGTGAACCGAACCTATTCTAACCACAAATGCCATCGAAGTCGTCTCAACGAAGTCCACTGGTATTTCGTACACTTCAACTTCCCCCACTCTATAACTATTCACAGATCAGCTTCCCTCCCTCTTGGAACGCTCGACTTTTTTCGGCGCTCTCTGTGGTCTTATTGCGGGTTTTGGTCTTGCCGGTTGCTTGTGCCTGCTCTGCCGAGAAGACTGGACTACTTCAACACCGGGCCTCTTGAACTGAAGTCTTCCGAGTTCATCTATGTTCACAACCTCGACTTCGAGCGTGTCTCCTATCTTAACATTTTTCATGAACTCCTTGGCATCGGCACCCATTTTGCTCTGATGAAGCAGCCCTATCTTTCCTGGTGGAATTTCAAGGAATATACCATAAGGTTCTATTCTCGTCACCCTTCCAATGAGCACTGTTCCAACCTCTATTTCTTTTACTATTTCCTCTATGGTCCTTATGGCGTCGTCGACCTTTTTCTCATCGTGCCCGATGACTTTCACCTTACCCGTTTCGTCATCTATTGATATCTCTACATCGAAGTCCTTCGTTATTTTCTTAACCACCTTTCCACCGGGACCTATTATTTCTCCGACCTTCTCCGGATCAACCTGAGTCATCTTGATTATAGGTGCGTATTTTGAAACATGTGGTCTTGGCGCCGGTATGGCTTCCTTGAGC
Organism: Thermotogaceae bacterium; assembly: GCA_026993805.1. Classification (GTDB taxonomy): domain Bacteria; phylum Thermotogota; class Thermotogae; order Thermotogales; family Thermotogaceae; genus JALWSA01. The sequence continues at coordinate 2,851 of JALWSA010000064.1, forward strand.
CTCTCAAGTATGTACATCCTCGCCACGCGGGCTCTCTCAAGAGCCTCCCTAAGAAGCTCTTCGGAAACACCAGAAACTTTACAGTCCATCTGGAAGGCCGTTATCCCATCTTCCGTTCCAGCGACTTTGAAGTCCATATCTCCAAAGTGATCTTCGTTACCAAGGATGTCCGTGAGAATCACCGTCTTATCCGGTTCTATGATTAGACCCATCGCAACACCCGCAACATGTTTCCTTATAGGAACGCCGGCATCCATGAGTGCCATAGATCCGGAACAGACCGTAGCCATAGAACTCGAACCGTTCGATTCTAAGATCTCGGAAACCACCCTGATCGTGTAAGGGAAATCATCCTCAGGCGGTATAACAGCTTTCAAAGCTCTCTCTGCAAGATGCCCGTGACCTATTTCTCTTCTGCTCGGACCCCTGAGGGGTTTGACTTCTCCCGTGGAGAAAGGTGGGAAGTTGTAATGCAGCATGAAACGCTTCGTACCTTCCTCAAGCAGCGTGTCTATTATCTGCTCGTCCATAGGAGCACCGAGCGTAACTATTCCAAGACTCTGGGTCTCTCCTCTGGTGAAGAGGGCAGAGCCATGCGTTCTCGGGAGCACACCAACTTCACAGGTTATCGGTCTTATCTCATCGGGTCTTCTACCATCCATCCTTATTCCCTTCTCAACGATCATCCTTCTCATTCTCTCTCTCACGAGATCGTCGTATGCCTCTTTGAGAAAACTTTTCAGCTCTTCCTCATCCTGATCTTCTTCCAAGCTCCACACCTCTGCGAAGAACTTCTCCATGAGCTCGTCCCTGTAGGAGTCAAGAGCTTCTTTCCTCGCATGCTTCTCCTTAACAAGCATCCTCTTTTCCAGTTCTTCGAGGTCAACCATTTCAAGGAATTTCTCGACCATACCTTCGGGTGGCTGCGGATACTCCGGCTGATATTTCTCTATCTCAAACTCCGACAATATCTTTTCCTCGAAAGCCACGATCTGCTTTATCGCCTCGTGAGCCACCATCAAGGCTCTTACCATCTCGTCCTCGCTTATCTCGGAAGCCTCTCCTTCGACCATCGTTATGGCGTCCTTCGTCCCGGCAACTACTATATCCAGCCTTGACTTTTCAAGCTGCTCTTCAGTTGGAAAGACCACAAATTCTCCGTCTACATAACCAACCCTCACACCGGCCACTATTCCTTCAAAAGGTATCTTGGAAATGTTGAGAGCAAGTGAAGCGGCAGTTATGCCCATAACATCCGGGGGATTGTCCGGGTCTGCGGAGAGCACCATGACTATGACCTGCACTTCGTTTCTGAACTTCTTTGGAAACAGGGGCCTTATTGGCCTGTCGATGAGCCTCGCAGACAGTATGGCACTCTCAGAAGGTTTTCCTTCTCTTTTGATGAAGCCACCGGGAATTTTTCCTGCGGCGTAAAACTTCTCCTGAAATTCTACCGTCAGGGGAACGAAATCTATCCCCTGAACTGCACTGTCCGACATGGTAGCCGTCGCGAGAACCGCAGACTCTCCCATCCTTAGCAAAACCGCGCCATGAGCCTGCTTTGCCATCCTCCCATGTTCTACGACTATCTTCCTTCCAAATAGCTCAACTTCCCAGCTTCGCAAAACTTTCACCTCCTCGTGTCATCGAAAAGGAAGAGCGGGCAACATCGCCCGCTCCCCCCTCCTTCACTTTCTCAAACCAAGCTTTTCAATTAGTTCCTTGTAAACACTTGGCTTCTTTCTTCGTAGGTATTTCAGGAACTTCCTTCGTCTTCCTACCATCTTCATGAGGCCGCGCCTTGAGTGGTAATCCTTCGGATGTTTTTTCAAGTGCTCCGTTAAGTGTCTTATTCTGGCGGTCAGGAGCGCAACCTGGACTTCAACAGATCCCGTGTCCTTATCGTTGATCCTGAACTCCTTGATTATCTCGGCTTTCTTCTCCGGATCAAGACTCACCTTACAACACCTCCATGGCAAATATTCCTGTGACCCAGAACCGGGTCTGCACCACGGACCGAGTCACAGGTCTACGAAATTATACACCAAGCGCTTTATCTTTTGAACAGTCTCACCGGCTCGTGCAGAATGTTACAAATGATTTCTCGGGATTAGTTTAAAATCTACGCCCGAAAAGTCTATGAAAGGAGGGCTCTGAATGGCAAGCGTGAGCATGCATTGGAGAGGCGGAATGCTATTTCATTCGAGAACACCTTCCGGGCACGATGTATTCATGGACTCGTCACCAGAAGTCGGTGGATACGACTCAGCAGCTCGACCCATGGAACACTTCATACTTTCACTTGCAGGATGCACCGGAATGGATGTCATAGTCATCTTGGATAAGATGAAACTTCTCGACAAGATAAAGTGCTTCAAACTTGATATAGACTACGAGAGGGCAAAAGAGCATCCCAAGGTTTACACTTGGATAAAGCTCGTGTACACTTTTGAGGTCGAAGAAGGTGTGCCAAGGGACAAGATCGAAAGGGCTATAAAACTCTCTCAAGACAGATACTGCAGCGTCTCTGCTATGTTGAAAAAGGCGGTAGAAGATTTCAGTTACGAGATAGTAATTGAGGAGGTGCCTCCGAAAGAATGAGAGAGAAGATGGTAGTCCTTGAAGTAAAAGAAAACGAAGTGGTTCTCAAAAACACGGACGAGGGCAGCTGTCACTCCTGCCCTCTCCATTCCATCTGCAAAGTGGATCCAGAAAGATATACACTGAAAGTTGAAAAAGGGGATTGGGATATCTCTGAAGGAGACATAGTTGTGATTAAGACGCCGCGCGCAATATCGTCGAGAGTGTCTTTTCTGCTTTACACGATCCCTCTTCTCATATTCATATCAATCCTATCTATCTTGAAATCGCTGGGCTTTTCGGATATAAGTTCCTTTCTCTTTTCCATAGGCGGCGTGGGGATCTATTACGCTATTCTCAAGTTTCTTGACTCCAAGTTGAAAAAGAGATTCTCACCAAAGATAGTGGAAGTTATAAAAGCTCGTCAAAATTTTCAGAACTGAGCAATCCCTTACATTAAAGATCCCACATCTTGAAAAGTTCACGATTATATGTATAAAATACCCAAGGCGCTCGGGGGAGCGTTAAGTTCCCCGTATGGGGACGCGAAACCCGGCGCATGTATATCAAAAAGAGGAGGTGAGTCTGTGTACGCTATAATCGCCGACTCAGGAAAGCAGTACAAGGTTGAAGAGGGCAAGTACCTGTACACTGAAAAGCAGAAGGACAAGGTGGAAGGCGACGAAATAATCTTCGACAAAGTCATTATGCTGAAGAAAGACGACGGGCAGGTCCTCATCGGAAAACCCTACCTCGAAAATGTTACGGTAAAAGGCAAAGTCGTTGAACACAAGAAAGCGAGGAAGGTTCGGAGTATCAAGTTCAGGCCGAGGAAAAACTCCAAGACCACGAAGAATCACCGCCAGTGGTATACGACGATACTAATAGAGAAGATAGAAGTGAAATGATAAAGGCGGTTTTCTGGAAGACCGGTTTTAAAGTGGAAGGGCATGCTGACTTCGACGAATATGGAAAAGACGTGGTTTGCGCGGCAGTAAGCGGCATGGTACAACTCGCGGGATACATACTCAAAGCAAAAGGAGCTAAATTCACGAGAGAAAAGGGGCATGTTGAAGTAAAACTGAACGATTTTGACAAAGACACCTTTTTAATATTGGAAATTCTGAAATCAGCACTGAAGGACGTTGAAAAGAAGTATCCGGATCATCTCAAAGTGGAGGTGATTTGAATGGCGACCGATGTCAACAAAAAAGACAGCAATCCCAAATACTTGGGCGTCAAAGTTGGAGATGGTCAGTTCGTGAGAGCGGGAAACATTCTCGTAAGGCAGAGGGGAACGAAATTCCATCCCGGAAAGAACGTGGGAATGGGTAGGGATTTCACTCTCTTCGCCTTAATAGATGGATACGTCAAGTTCCACACCAGGAACAAGAGAAAATACATTTCCGTATTGGAGGAAAAGGAAAAATGAGCACCAAAAAGATGGCTATAGTGGGCCTTTTCTCGGCGATAGCGTTCGCCGTGATGTTTCTGGAATTCCCGATATTCCCGAGTGCCAGCTTCCTAAAATACGATCCAAGTGAGGTATTCGCATTGATAACAGCCATAGAATACGGCTTTGGTAGCGCAACTGCAGTGATAATAATTAAGGATATTCTCTTTTACTTCGCAAAATCCGGGGACATCGTCGGAATAGCGATGAACGCACTGGCTGGAATTCTCTTCGTAGGATTTTCTTTGATATTCTGGAGAAAGAGCAAGGTGCTCTCGGGAATATCTTCCGTCTTGCTCACTACAGCCGCTTTGAGCGTTGTGAACGCCGTGGTAGTCCCACTCTACTTCAGAATACCGTTCGATCAATACGTGAAGTTTTTGCCCTGGGTCATCGCTTTCAATCTCGTCAAATTCTCTATAAACTTCATTCTGGGTGTGGTTCTGGATAAGTACACTCAAAGAGTCTTCAGACTCGATTGAAAGGAGGAGGTTAAAAATGGCGAGACCACTGCCTCAGCAAAAGACTCTCATGGCCAAACCAAGTGAAATAGAGAAAAAGTGGTATGTTGTCGATGCTACTGAAAAAACCTTGGGAAGGCTCGCGACTAAAATCGCAATGATTCTCATGGGAAAACACAAACCCCTTTACACTCCACACGTTGATACCGGAGATTATGTAGTCGTCGTGAATGCGGAGAAAGTTAAGCTCACGGGTAAGAAGCTGGATCAGAAAATGTATTACCGCCATTCTGGATATCCGGGAGGCCTCAAAATGGTAACTGCAAGGCAGCTTCTTCAGAAACACCCGGAGAAACTGATATATCTCGCAGTTAAAAGAATGCTTCCCAAAAACAAACTCGGAAGAAGGATGCTTAAAAAACTCAAAGTTTATGCGGGACCTGAGCACCCCCATCAAGCTCAGAAACCACAGCCACTCGAACTTTAAAGGAGGGATGAATGGTGCAGGATTTCTACGGAACCGGCAGAAGGAAGACTTCCGTAGCCAGAGTCCACTTAAGGCCAGGTGAGGGCAGAGTTTTCATAAACGGAAAAGAAATGGAAGGTACCACTTTGGAAGATAAATTTATGAAGTATTTCGATAACATGGCTTGGGTCAAACACGCCATGGAACCACTCCAGGTAACCGAAACCGTGGGAAAATTCGATTTAGTAGTCAGAGTAAAAGGCGGAGGAAAATCCGGTCAAGCCGGTGCTATAAGGCTTGGAATAGCAAGAGCTCTCCTTCAGTACGATGAAAACCTGAAACCCACCCTGAAGAAGCACAAAATGCTCACAAGAGACCCCAGAATGGTCGAAAGGAAGAAATACGGTCTTAAGAAGGCCCGAAGAGCTCCTCAATTCTCCAAGAGATGATACCTCGAGAGGTTATAGAGGAGATAAAGAGTCGACTGGATATAGTGGATGTGATTTCGGAATACATAAATTTGGAGCGTGTAGGGCAATACTACAGGGCGCTCTGTCCTTTTCATACAGAGACGCGCCCTTCTTTTTATGTGAGTCCTAAACTCCAGCGGTACAAATGTTTTGGATGCGGTGCCTCTGGCGATGTGATAAAGTTCGTACAGGAGATGGAAAACATATCCTTCTATGAAGCAGTCGAAAAGCTCGCAAAGAGAGTCGGAATAGATGTTTCAAAGTACATGAAAGGTTCAGGCAGAAGTGACTACAGCGAATACGTATCTTTCCATGAAACGTTGAAGGAGCTGTACAGAGAATCTCTGCGCAAGTCAAAGGAAGCTTTGGATTATCTGAAAGAATCTCGTGGATTTTCAGAAGAAGATATAGTTAGATTCGAGATGGGATTTTCTCCAAAAAACAGTGGTTTCCCTTTGCGGGTAGCCGAGAAGCTATCCGTACCCGAATCAAAGCTCCTTAAAATGGGGTGTGTGACAAAGACGAGAGAAGGTTTCAGAGATATATTCGAAGGAAGGATTGTACTTCCCATAAAGAACGAGTCAGGCCATACCGTCGCATTCGGAGGAAGAGTTATTGGAGAAGGGGAACCGAAATATCTTAACTCCAGAGACACCAGGTATTTTTCAAAGTCCCGAATACTCTTTCTCTTAGACGTTGCAAAGCCAAAGATAAGATCACTTGACTTCGTAATAGTCACCGAGGGGTATTTTGATGCGATTGCATTCCACAAAGCCGGCTTTGAAAACACCGTTGCAGTGTTGGGAACTGCTCTGACCCAGCACCATTCTTCGAGATTATCAACGATTACGAAGAGCGTTGTTCTGGCTTTCGATTCAGACGAATCTGGCATGAGAGCTATGCTGAGATCTCTGGAAACGCTACTTGCAAGAGGCTTTGACGTTCTCGTAGTGGACTATGGCGATTACAAGGACGCCGATGAAACTTATCAAAAACTTGGAAAGAAAGGATTGGAAGAGGCTTTAGAGAAAGCCATTCCCTATGAAAAATTCATAGTCGAGTATTTTTCAAAAGCCTTTGATCTATCGACCCCGAGTGGTCTTGAGAAATTCGCAAGAGCTATATCGGGATGGGGCAAAACCATCGCCAGTCTCATAGGTGGAGCGAGGGTCAGGTCGCTGATAAGGTACGCATCCGAGAAATCAGGACTCGAAGAGAGGGATATAGAGCGCTTTATAAAAGCCAAAACCAACGTAACCATATCGAAAGGATCTTCCCTCGGCGTCGAAGAGGTTTTGGCGTTCTTGTTCTTCAACAACGAGGAATTGCGGGATGAAATCGCGGGCATAGATGAAGAATTTCTTGGCTCCAAGATGAAAGAGATAATAAAGCTTTACAGAGAAACGGGTGATTTGAACAAAGTCGTAGATGAGCTGTCTAAGGATACAGAAGATTGGATTTTTTCAGTGCTGAAAGATACTCCTCCACCATCTAATGCGAAAAAAGCTCTGGACGATATTAAAAGAAAGCTCAAAATTCAAAAGCTGAAAGAGAGAATAAAAGAGATAGACGATATGCTGAACGAAGTCAACGGAGAAGAAAAGAGGGTACTGCTTCAAGCCAGAATGGAGGTTTTAAAAGAAATGCAAGCCCTCCAAAGGGGGTGATTTTGTGGCTGGAAAAACCCCGGTGAAGGATCTGGGTTCCAAGATAGAGAAGCGGATAAAGAATCTAATAAGAACTGGAAAGAAAAAAGGCTTTATAACCTACGAGGATATCGACAAAGCCTTTCCCCCGGAATTCGAAGGCTTCACATCGGATCTCATTGAGAAGATCTACGAAGAACTGGAAAAGAACAAGATAAAGATTTTAGAGAGGGATCCCAGTGAAGCATCTGAAGAAGTTGAAGATATCGAAGAACTCCTCAAAGAAGGAGGTCCTGAAGTATACGACAACACATCCCTCAAAGACCCTATAAAGATGTATCTCAGGGAGATCGGTAAAATACCACTACTTACACCATCTCAGGAAAGGGAACTCGCAAAGAAAGCGCAGGAAGGTGACATAAGAGCCAGAGAAAAACTCATAACGGCCAACTTGAGGCTCGTGGTCTCTATAGCGAAAAGGTACATAGGAAGAGGACTTCCATTCTTGGATCTCATACAAGAAGGAAATATAGGCCTTTTAAAAGCCGTTGAAAAATTCGACTGGAGAAAAGGTTACAAATTCTCAACCTACGCCACTTGGTGGATAAGACAGGCTATAACCAGGGCCATAGCGGACCAGGCAAGGACCATAAGGATCCCCGTTCACATGGTTGAAACGATAAACAAACTCAACAAGATCATCAACGAGTTTTACAAAGAACACGGAAGGCAGCCAACTCTTGAGGAGCTTTCTACCCTCATGGACAAACCCGTAGAGAAGATAGAAGAGATAATGGAGGCAGCTAAGGAAATACTATCTCTCGAATCTCCCATAGGAGACGACGACGGCACGACAATTGGAGAATCTGTTCCAGATGAAAGCGTAACATCTCCCAAAAAGGAAGCAATGAGAATGTTAATAAAAGAAGAAGTCGAGAGGATATTGGATACATTAGGACCGAGGGAAGCGATGGTTCTGAAGATGAGATACGGGCTCTTAGACGGCAAAGCGAAGACCTTGGAAGAAGTCGGACAGTACTTCAACGTTACGAGGGAAAGGATAAGACAGATAGAAGTTAAGGCTTTGAGAAAACTGCGCCATCCATCGAGGAGCAAGTATCTACGAATGCTACTGAAGCTGTTAGATGAAGAAAACGGATAAAAAAGGGCCCGTCAATGGGCCCTTGCGTTTTCTCCAAGTCTGAATAAATCCGTTCTCTCATCGTCCTTTTTGAGCTTTTTATACCTGTGAACAGCTGAAGAAGCCATTCTCTCCAAGATCGCCATGAGGTCACTCTTTTCTATCAACTCCCCAAGAAATTCTCGTAGATCGCCCGAAATTTCGAAAACTTTATCAGATTCTGGATTGAAAGATATCTCATCCTTGAAACTCGCGGGAATCTCTTCATTCACCATCTTCAGGAATCTAAAGGCATAATCCACAAATACTTTTCCAATTTCATCTGGGCGTTTTACATCGTCCAAAGCCCTTCTGTAATCACTCTCGATCTCCTTCTCGAATTTCACAAAGGAAGCCATTTTTTCTCCACGAATCATCCAACCACCCCCTGATGTATATTTTAAATTTCTCTAACTTGTTTTCAAAAGAACTATTGAGACAGGTTGTGTGCCTCAGAGTTGTATTCTTCCGGTATCCACTCTATAGACCAATCCTCAAATTTCGATAATAATCTCTTCACCTCCTCATAAATGGGCTTCAATTTGCTGCTTCTAACCCTGTAATTTCCGCTTAACTGCTCCACCACCAGAGTTGAATCTCCAAAGATTTTCACTTTCTTAGCGCCCATCTCCAATGCGACTTTTAGGGCTTCCAAAAGTGCCAAGTATTCCGCCATGTTGTTGGTTCCCTCTCCCATCTCCTTGGACAGCATCACCTGCCTGTCACCAAACTTCACAACTGCTCCTATCTTCATCTTCCCGGGATTTGGCTTTGAAGAACCGTCGAAATATATTTCAGCCATTTCCACATCTATCCCCTCCATATTTATTAGACTTGGAATTTCCAGAAAAGCTCATTAAAAGATGGCATAAAATTTAAAAGAAATCTGTACACACTTTTTTAACAAACTGTTAAATTAATCGCATTGAACTTCCTCTTGTGAACAAAGTCATATATATGCTAAAGACATAGTGAGAAATCTCTCAAAAAGGGGGTGAGGGGGATGTTCGTAAAGCTGCTGGTTATAGGCATCCTGGCAGTGGCGTTCCTCGACCTCGCGGGATTTTTAGGAGCATTCCTCGCAGCGATCAGATACTCAAACTCCATAAGGCTCAGAAAATCCTGACATGGTAAAATTCACCCTGAGGTGAAAACTTGGATAGAATAATGGACGCTTCTCGGAGAGAAGAAGGAATACCGCAGCTTCGCCCTCAAAATCTTAGTGAGTTCGTTGGCCAAGAAACCGTTAAGAAAAAGCTACAAATAGCCATAGAAGCTGCCAAGGTCAGAAACGAGCACCTTGACCATATCCTCCTCGTCGGACCCCCAGGTCTGGGAAAGACCACGCTTGCGCAGATCGTGGCGAGGGAACTTGGTGTGAACATATACATAACGAGCGGGCCCGTTCTTGAACGTCAGGGCGATTTGGCGGCTATGTTGACCACCCTTGAGAAATACGACGTCCTTTTCATAGACGAGATTCACAGAATGTCGAAACCAGTCGAAGAGCTCCTCTACTCAGCCGTGGAAGATTTTCAGATAGATATAATGATAGGAAAAGGTGCTGGTGCAAGATCTGTTAGGATAAGTCTGAACCCGTTCACGCTCATAGGCGCTACGACCAGGGCAGGACTCCTCACATCACCCCTCAGAAGTAGATTTGGCATGATACTGGAACTTTCGTTTTACTCACCAGAAGAACTCGCACAGATTGTAGAACGTGCAGCACGTCTTTTGAACATGGAAATAGAAAAAGATGCATCACTTGAACTCGGCAAGCGTTCAAGAGGAACACCGCGTGTTGCCCTCAGACTTCTCAAAAGGGTTAGGGACGTAGCAACCGTTGAAGGAAAAAAGGTGATAGACCTTGAAACTGTCCTGAAGGCAATGCACATACTGGAGATCGATCAGCTCGGGCTGGATGGTACCGATAGAAGGATACTGAAAACCATAATAGAGATCTACAACGGCGGCCCGGTTGGAATCAACTCCCTTGCTGCGACTCTTGGAATAGAACCTGATACGATAAGTGAAGTGTATGAGCCATACCTCATGCAGGCCGGCCTCCTTTCGAGGACCACCCGCGGAAGGGTTGCAACTGATCTCGCCTACAGACATCTGGGATATTCCCGTCAAAAAGGTCTGTTCAACGGTATAGAAGATTAGTTCATTTCAGAAATTCGAACACCACAGCACTGACGACGGCCGCAAAGGGTACCGTGACGAGCCAAGATATCACTATGTTCTTCAAAATCCCTATATTGACCACTTCTATTCCTCTCGCAAGCCCAACTCCCGTGACTGCTCCGACAACGGTATGGGTTGTGGAAACGGGCATTCCCGTAAAAGAAGCGACGAAAACCGTTGTAGCCGTTGCGAAATCTATCGAAAATCCCCTTGTGTTGTTCAGTTCCGTTATACCCTCACCGACGGTCTTCATGACTTTGTAACCCAAAAGCCCCACTCCAAGGGCTATACCAAAACCTCCGAAAGCCAGGAGCCACTTTGGAATTTCAATAGCTCCTCCCATCTGGCCTGTTTTCAGTATTATGTACATGAGCACGACCGGTCCAACGGCGTTCGCGACATCGTTCGCACCATGTGAAAAGCTCACGTAGCAAGATGTCAAAACCTGGGCTCTCCTGAAGACTTTCTCAACGGTTCCATAAGCATCATCTGCAACGATTCTCCGGACATAGAGAAACGTCATCAAAAACGCTATCACTCCAACAACGACTCCAACGAGAAAAGCCTCGGAAACCTCGAACTTAAAGGTTTTCAAGGAAAGAAGGAGTCCTATTATAAAAAACGCCACTCCTATGAGGAGCGGCGCCCATAAACGAGAAGCTTTTGCAGGATCTTTTCTATGAAGAATGGTCCAGGTTATAACCTTAAAAGTGATGAAGGATAGCAATCCTCCAACGAGTGGTGATATGACCCATGTAAGGGCGATTATCCCCATTTTTAGCCAATTCACCGCTTCGAACCCTGCAGCTGCGATTCCAAAACCTATCATTCCACCAACGATCGAATGTGTGGTGGATACGGGCATCCCCCAAATGGTGGCGAATATTATCCAAACCGTGGATGCTATGAGGGCAGCCATTGCACCCGCTAAAATCTCATGAGCCGAGCCAACCATGTTAAGATTCACGATCCCTTTTGCTATCGTTTTCGTGACCTGCGCACCGAAGAGCGCTGCTCCTGAGAACTCAAGAATCCCACTTATGAGAACTGCTTGCCTTGGCGTTATCGCTTTCGCTCCCACAGCCGTGGCCATACTGTTGGCAACGTCGTTCGCACCTATTGCAAAGGCCATGGCAAAACCTATGACCATTGCAAGTTCAAGCATTAACAGCCCCCCTTATGTGATAAGCATCCTTATTCTCTCCGCAGCGTTTTCCGCCAGGTCAGCAACTTCCATGATCATCATGACTATCCTACCCAAGAACATCACATCAACGGGGTTCATGGAATTTTTCAAAGAAAATATTCGTTTTCCCAGCTCTTTTCCAATCTCATCGGTCTTGGTCTCCTCACGCTCAACTTCTCTTGTCATCTCATTTTCTGCTTTTAACTCGCTTGGAGCAAAGCCAGATTCCACGACTTTTGAGAGATTCTCCACAACATCCGCCATCTCCTCAACGGCTTTCTCCGTCTCCCTTGCAAGCTCCATCATCATTTTTTTAACATCTTCCGGTATATCTTCAACCTTGTTCATCATTAAGAGCTTGAGCACATCATCGACGAGATCGACTATTCTTTCCTGATCCGATATTAGTTTTCTCGTTTCAAAACGGTCGAAAAAGCTCCACTTAAGTTTCATGTATATCTCTTTTATCTCTCTCTTTATATCATCCGAATCATCTTCGAGCTTGTCAACGACCTTCTCATGTGGAGACAGATCCCCACCCTGGAAGTACGTTTCCATGGCTCTGACCATTTCAGAAGCCACTCTCTTACAGATTTCTGAGTGTTTGCTAATTAATTGCATAGGAGCCACCTTGGGAAAGAGCTTTTTGAAAAACCTTTCCACACTATCACCCCACAAGAGGTATAATAAGCTGGTATAAGTTAGGAAACACTACGGCGATAGTTTATCACAACAGTTTGAACTCGGGGGCGAGCATATGAGACTTTCTGAAGCTGCAGTAGGAACGAGGGTAAGAGTGATTTCAACACATTTTCCACCGAGCCTTCAGAACAGAATTCTCGGTCTGGGATTCGTCCCAGGCTCAGTCGTTGAAGTGGTTCGCGAAGCCCCTCTGGGCGATCCAAGGGTGTACTTAGTCAGGGGAAAGATGATAACCCTGAGGAATGACGAAGCTGCCATGATAGAGGTCGAACCGATTGGCAGGCAGCTACCCCTTTCCATGGCATCGATAGGAAGAGAGTACAGCGTTGTGGACTTCATGGGAGGCGCGTTTTTCATGTCGAGAATGGCTTCCCTCGGGATACAAAAGGGAAGCAGAATACGTGTTATGTCGAAGTACCCATTGATAGCTCTTGTAAACGGGCGGCAAGTAAGACTCGGAATGGGAATGGCCGAAAAAATCATTGTGGAGGAGGTCTAAAGTGGCAGACATAGTCGCGCTCGTGGGAAATCCCAATGTGGGAAAGACTTCCCTTTTCAACGCTCTCACAGGTTCTCGGCAGTATGTGGCCAACTGGCCCGGAGTCACCGTTTCGAGGAAGGAAGGAATTAGAAGATGGCGTGGAAGAGAGATAAAGTTCGTCGATCTTCCAGGGATATACTCCCTTGGAGCGCTCTCCCTTGATGAGAAGATAACAAGGGAATACATAATAAACGAAGCACCAGAAGTCGTGGTTGTGGTGGTAGACGCCTTGAATATGGAACAGGGGCTTTATCTTCTTTTGGAAGTTCTGGAGATGAGAGAGAACGTAATGCTCGTTGTGAACGCGATAGACGAAGCCAGAAAAAGAGGTGTTTATATAAACAAGTACGAGCTCGAAAAGCACTTCGGGGTTCACACAGTTTTGACATCGGCTGTTACCGGTGAAGGGGTAACAGAGCTCCTGGATAAGATCCTCCATATGCTGACATCGAAGCAAGTACATTCCCTTGTAGAGATCACCTATCCAGAAGAAGTGGAAGATAAGATAAATAAAATCGTTGAGATCATAAGGAAGAAAAAGGAGCTCCACTCGTACAAACCCCGATGGCTCGCTGTGAAATTCTTAGAAGGTGACGCGCAGGTCCTTGAGCTTCTTAAAAGCTGTGGAATAGAAGATGAGATATCCCAGGAGGAACACGAAAAGTACAGATCTCTGATAGCGAGCAGAAGGTACGAATACATAGAGACGGTTATGAAAGAAGCCGTGTCATCGAAGATGGAAAAGATGAGCTTTTCCGAAGCAATAGACCATGTTATGACACACAGGTTTCTTGGAATACCGATATTCCTGTCTTTCATGTATCTGGCATTCAAATTTACATTCGATGTTATGGCACCCTTCTCCGAGTTGATAGACAGCGGAATGGCTGCCCTTGGCGACTGGCTCAGAAACGTCATGGGAGACGGCTGGGCAACCTCACTCGTTGTAGATGGCGTAATCGGCGGAGTCGGTGGGGTTTTAGTGTTCGTCCCGAACATATTTGGAATGTTTTTAGCACTCGGCTTTATGGAAGAATTCGGATACCTTCCAAGAGCCGCTTTCGTCGTCGATAGACTCATGTACAAGCTGAAGTTGAGCGGGAGGTCCTTCATGTCTCTGATCCTTGGTTTCGGATGCAATGTTCCTGCCATAATGTCTACAAGAGGAATAGGAGATCCGAGGGAAAGACTGATAACGATCCTTGTATCTCCGTTCATAACCTGTTCTGCAAGACTTCCAGTTTACCTACTACTTGTGGGCGCTCTTTTTAGGGGAAAGGAAGCCGCTATGATATTCATAATCTACTTATCGAGCATGGTTTTAACCGCCCTGTCATCGATTCTGTGGAATAAGATACTCTTCAAAGGCGAACCTGTACCGCTGATAATGGAACTTCCAAGGTATCGTCTGCCCACTTTGAAGAATTTGATGTTATACGTATGGGACCGCGGAAAACACTTTCTGGAAAAAGCCGGAAGTATCATTCTCATAGCATCCATTCTCATCTGGATTCTGGGATATTTCCCAAATGCCGGCGACATAAACACGAGTTTTGCTGCGCACATGGGGAAAGCACTTGAGCCCATATTCCGGCCCTTGGGATTCAACTGGAAAATGGTCACTGCTTTGATATTCGGAATGGCCGCCAAAGAGGTTGTGGTATCGACCTTCTCCATGTTGTATGGCTTCAGCGACGAAGCCGCTGCTGCGCTTCACCAGGCTATAGCCGCGGATTTCACACCCGTAACCGCCCTCGCCTTCATATTCTTCGTGATGGCATACATTCCGTGTTTTGCCACAATAGCCGCAATAGCGTCCGAATCCGGAAGCTGGAAGTGGGCCTGGTGGTCGGTGCTTTATAGCCTCTCGGTAGCCTACGTTTTGGCCTTGATCATAGTAGTGGTGGGAGGAATGATAGCGTGATCGAGAGTTTCCTTATTTCGATCCTCGGAGGTGGATATGCCGCTTTAGGGATAATCTACATTGCCACCGGCAACATTTTATGGGGTTTTCTCACTCTTACGCTTTCGGCGGTTTATTTCTTCGGATTCGAAAAAGTGCTGGGAAGCGGAAAAGAGCATAAGGCTTCCCACATTTTAACCGGTGGAATCTTCGCTCTCATAGCCTCTGGTTTTCTGATAATAGAATGGCTCGTGTCCCTACTATCCGAGCCCGTAAAACCCACCACCGTTGACTGGTGGTTTTTGGGCGTTTCGGTGGTTGCATTTTTAGGTTTTCTCTTCGCAAGAAAGAAATTCGTATGAGATCAGCTCTTCTCTTCGCGCGCGTACGGAACACCGAGCGCGCTGGGGGCACCTATTCTCTTTCTGAAAGTCTCGCTGAACGAGAATAGTATCATTGCCACGACGGTTACGAGGTACGGAAGCATCATAAGAAGGTCAGCCGAAACATGCGCAACTCCGACAGCCTGAAGCCTGAGCTGCAAGGACATAACGAACCCGAAAAGATAAGCACCGACCAGAGCTTTAAAAGGCTCCCATGCAGAGAATATCACGAGTGCTATGGCTATCCATCCACGCCCTGCAGACATGTTCTCTATCCACATACTCGTCGCGGCAAGAGAAAGATAGGCTCCACCCGCCGCCGTTAAAGCTCCGCCTGCCATAGTGGCAAGGTATCTCACCAAAAAGACGTTAATACCCCTTGAATCGGCAGCCGAGGGCTCTTCACCTACAGCCCTCAAGGTAAGACCCCATCTCGTCCTGAAGATGAAGAGCCAAAGGAGTGGAACCAGGACGTATCCAAGGTAAACGAGTGGATCCATCTTGAAAAAAGCCCCAAAAATCGGTACTTGAGAGAGTCCTGGCACGTTCACGATCTGAAACTTAGCCGCTGGCTTTCCAACAAAAGCCTTCCCCAGTATTCCCGATATCCCGCTTCCAAGCATGGTCAAAGCCAAACCGGATACAACCTGATTCACTCTCAGGGTAACACTCATGAAGGCATGGATTAGGGCAAAGAGTGCTCCAACGATGAGAGCTGCGAAGAACGCCAGCCAGACATTACCCGTCATATAGGAAGTTGCAAAGCCCGTGAGAGCTCCAACGAGCATCAAGCCTTCGAGCCCGAGATTCAATATACCTGATCTTTCAGTTATTATCTCCCCAAGCGTAGCGAAGAGAAGTGGGGTTCCCATCCTAACGGCGGCTGCTATCAGTCCCTCTATATTCATTCCCTCACCACCTTTATCTCATACCTGAAGAGAACCTCTGAAGCCAAAAGCGAGAATAGAAGCGCACCTTGTATGACTTCTACCATGGCCTTTGGAAGCTTCAAATCTATCTGGAGCTGATTTCCGCCGACTAAAAGAGCTCCGAACAGGAAAGAGACGATGATAGTACCCCAGGCATTGAGCCTCGCAAGCCATGCGATTATGATCCCCGTGTACCCATAGCCCGGATGGTAGCTGTGTATAAGCTTGTGCTCAAAACCGAGCATTTGGACTCCACCCGCGAGCCCCGCCATGAAACCCGAGACCATCATCGCGAGTACGATGTTCCTCTTTATGTTTATTCCAGAGTACATCGCCGCCATCTGGTTATCACCGATAACCCTGAGCTTGAATCCCCACCAAGTTCTCTTCATTATCAGATAAACGACCACACTCATTGCAAGCGCCAGAAAAATCCCGTAGTTTATCCTCGTGCCCTCGAAGGTGGGGATTCTCAAAGATTCAGGAATGAGCTTGGTCTCGGGAAAATTAGTGGGCGCTTTCCATGGACCGTAAACGAGATACTCCATCAAGTGATAAGCGATGTAGTTCAGCATAAGAGTAGTGACGATCTCGTCTATGTTCAAAAAGGCTTTAAGGGCCCCTGCCGCCATTCCCCACATAGCACCTGCAAGTCCTGCGACAAAGACAATGAAAGGGATCCAAGCAGGATGAGGGGTTCTTATCACAAACAGAGAAAGCCAAGTCGCAGCCATAACACCGAAGTAATACTGTCCTTCCGCGCCTATGTTCCAGAGCTTCATCTGAAAGACAAGTATGAGTCCAAGACCTATGAAGAGAAGCGGTATCATGTAGGTGAAGCTATCGGGTAGGCCTTTCGACGGCATGAATGGCCAAGTGAAAAGTTCTTTATAAGCCAACCAAACTGCCATAAAAGCCGCTCTATGAACACCAAACTCCTTTGTCTCCTTATCGAAGGCCTTTATAAAAGGCTTGGCGAGATCTAAAAGCTTCCCTTCGTGATCTTTCACCAACTTCTCGATGTCTCCCTTCATCCCCTCTAAAAGGCTCTGAACAGCTGCTGTGTCTTTTTCCTTTATTTTCTGCCTTATTTTCTCGTCCCATCTCGACACAGTATCGCGAAATCTTCCGTAGAACTCGTAGTAAGCCCTCATAACGTTCATGGAAAATTCATCTTTTGCCTTTCTGAGGGATCTCGTGTATCTCTGGAACCTCTCCAAATCCTTCTCGTGCTTTTTTCCTTCAAGCCTTCTCATGAAGCCAAAGACTTCCTCGTAATTTCTGAGGACCTCACTGAGTCCTTTCATAGTGAAGTTTCCATAGGCCGATGCAACGCCGCTAAGAGCACTTCTCATGAAAGAAGTCTCTTTCACTTCTCTTTCGTTACCTTTCACGTAGCCTAATACTCCTGCCTTGTATTTCTCATACGTCTTCTCAAGACTCATTACGTACTCCTTTATGGTTCCATAGAGTGCTCCTTTGAAGTACGAAGGTTGATAGACTTCGTATATGTAAATCACTATGCCCATAACAAGCAGGGCAATGAGAACGGAAACGACCGGAATGGCAAAAGACGACCACTTTGGAAGATCCAACCTTTTTTGCAGCCTTATCCTCATATCCTAACACCTGCCATCATTAAACCTATTTTTTCTATATTCTCAGGAGTGGGTTCCGGGCTCGTGTAGCCTACGATCTCGCCCTCGTATATAACACCCACCCTGTCAGAGAGATTGAATATCTCGTAGAGCTCTCCGGCAAGGAGAAGAACCGCCGCTCCTTCGTCCCTTGCTTTTATCAAACTTCTATAAACGTACTCCATCGAAGCAACATCGAGACCTCTCGTTGGATGGACGGCGATTATCAATTTGGGAGAAAGTTCGAATTCGCGGGCTATTACGACCTTCTGCATGTTCCCACCCGAGAGATACTTAACTGGAATTGCAGGGCTCGGAGTCTTTATATCGTAACGCTCTATGAGGTTTTCAGCCATCCTGAAAATTTCATCGTAGCTGAACCAAACCTTTCTGTCCTTACGCTTCAAAAACAGATTCTCCGCAACGGTCAGATTCGGGCTGAGTGCAACTCCTTTCCTGTCTTGAGGTATGTAGGCTATTCCCTTTAAGACCCTGTAGAGCACCGACCTTTCCGTTATATCCTCATCCAAGAAGTATATCTTTCCGCTCTCCACTTCTCTCAGTCCCGCTATCACTTCTGCAAGCTCCCTCTGACCATTCCCCGCCACTCCTGCAATCCCTAAAATTTCGCCTTCCCTGACCTGAAGATCTATCCCGTTTAAAGCCTTGTGGCCCTTGTCGCTCAGTGCGTGAACACCCTCGACACTCAAAACCACCTCTCCCGGCTTTGGCTGGCTCTTTTCCACCTTCATAACGACCTCTCTACCGACCATCATGCGCGCAAGCTTTCTCTCGTCGAGCTCATTTCTCGGAAGAGTTCCCACAACCTTTCCCTTTTTCAAAACCGTGACCCTATCCGATATCTCCATGACCTCGTTGAGTTTGTGGGAAATGAATATAACACCCGTGCCCTCCCCCTTCATCTTCTCAATGGCTTTAAAAAGGGAACGGGTCTCCTGGGGAGTGAGAACAGCCGTGGGCTCATCCAAGATGACCACCCTTGCACCGAGATACAAAAGTTTTATTATCTCAACCCTCTGCCTCTCCCCCACAGATAGTTGCCAAACCTTCGCATAAGGATCCACTTCGAGCCCGTAAAAATCTGCTATCTCTTCGATTTTTTTAGCTATATTCCTAACACTCTCGGTGGCTTTAACACCGAGAGCAACATTCTCTGCCACCGTAAAGGATGGAACAAGTGTGAAGTGTTGCTGCACCATTCCTATGCCCATGCGCAATGCATCATGCGGAGAAGATATGTGCGCTCTTTTTCCCATGTATCTTATTTCTCCTTCATCCGCCTTATAAAGACCGAAGAGTATGTTCATCAAAGTGGTTTTACCAGCACCATTTTCGCCCAAAAGTGCATGAACTTCGCCTTCTTTCAGATCGAAATCGACACCATCTAAGGCAACCACCCCTGGAAATCTCTTCACTATACCTTTCATCTCTAAAACCGTCTTCAAGGTTTGCACCCCCTAATGCTTAGAGAAAAGGGGACCCCCGGATGGAGGTCCCAAAGGCTGGCTTGCATTTCTAACTCACTTCTCTCCTTCTTTCGGAATGCTGCCGACTACGTTGTCCACGAACCAGTTCATCGAAAGGAGAGCATCATCGCTCATCCTGACACCTTTCTCGACTCTGAGCTTTCCGCTCTGATCGTAGATGGGTCCGGTGAACGGATCGAACTTGCCTTCAACTATCAATTCTTTGAACGCATTTACAACGGCTTTGACCTTATCTGGAACAGCGGGGCCGAACGGCGCTATATCGACTATTCCCTTATCCATTCCCCACCAATAGAATCCATGCTTCCAAGTTCCGTTCAGGATACCCTTTACGGCCGCCTCGTAGAAGACTCCCCAGTGCCAGATAGGAGCAGTTAGATGAGCCTCTGGCGCGAATATACTCATATCTGAGTCGTATCCTATGGCGTACTTGCCTCTTTCTGCCGCTGCCTGGACAGGTGCCGGAGAATCCTGATGCTGCGTTATAACATCCGCACCGCTGTCGAGCAAGGATATCGCGGCTTCCCTTTCTGCAGCAGGGTTGTACCAGGTTCTCGTCCATACGACATGTACCTTCGCTTTCGGATTGACCAACTTAACACCGAGAGCGAACGCGTTTATTCCTCTTATGACTTCCGGAATTGGAAAAGCCGCAACATAACCGATTATGTTGCTCTTTGTCATCATTCCAGCGACTATTCCAGTGAGAAACCTTGCCTGATACATCCTTCCAAAGTATGCGGAAAAGTTAGTATGGTTGTATTTATACCCCGAGCAATGGAAGAAGTGCACGTTTGGATACTCTTTCGCAGCTTTTGCCGTGGGATCCATGTAGCCGAAGCTCGTTGTGAAGATTATCTTGTAACCTTTCTTTATGAAGTCCACGATAACCCTGTAAGCTTCTTCGCCTTCTGGAACACTTTCTATGTAGTCCGTTATCACTCCTGGGACATGCTCTTCGAGGTACCTTCTTCCAAGGTCATGTGCGTATGTCCATCCTGCATCTCCTACCGGTCCTACATATATGAACCCTACCTTGACGGCACCAACAGCCAGCACCGCCGCAACAATGAGAACAGCGAACAGAAGCTTTCTCACAATCCCCACCTCCCCCTAAAGATTAATCTCAATGCTCTGCCTTTGGAATCTCACCGACTATGTTGTCAACGAACCAGTCCATGGAAAGGAGAGCGTCATCGCTCATCCTCTTACCGGCTTCGATCCTCAGCTTTCCACTTTGATCGTAAAGAGGTCCAGTGAATGGATCGAACTTGCCTTCGACTATGAGCTCTTTAAAAGCTTCAACGACAGCTTTAACTCTTTCAGGAACATTGTCCGTCATGCTTATCTCGACTATTCCGTCTTCCATTCCACCCCAGTAAAAGCCCCCGCCTTGGTAGCTACCGTCCATTATCTCCTTAACCACCTTGGTGTAGTAAACTCCCCAGTTCCAAATCGGGGCTGCCAGATAGTAGCTCGGACCAAAGGCTCTCATATCGGAGTTGTAACCTATCGAATAAACTCCTTTCTCTTCAGCAGTCTCAACTGGAGCAGCGGAATCCGTTTGCTGAGCTATTACATCGGCTCCGCCCTCTATCAACGCGATGGCCGCTTCCCTTTCCTTCGCGGGATCGAACCAACCCCCAGTCCAAACCACATGTACCCTTGCCTTGGGATTGACTACCTTCACGCCAAGTGCAAAAGCGTTGGTTATTCTTATAACCTCTGGAATCGGTATAGGAGCCACATAGCCTATCTTGCCCGTTTTGGTCATCATTCCTGCTACCAGACCTGCAAGGAAGGATGGCTGGTACATTCTGCCGAAGTAAGCTGTGAAGTTCGGCGGAAAGTGCTTGTACCCAGAGCAGTGGAAGAAGTAAACATCTTTGTACTTCTTGGCTGCCTGGGCAGTGGCATCCATAAAACCAAAACTCGTGGTGAAAATAATCTTGTAACCCTTCTTTACCAAATCCTCTATGTATCTGTAGGATTCGATGCTATCCGGAACATTTTCTATGTAAGTTGTTACAACACCGGGTACATGATCCTCCAAGTACCTTCTTCCAAGATCGTGTGCGTAAGTCCATCCGAAATCTCCCACCGGTCCAACGTACAGAAATCCGACCTTAACAGCAGCAAAAAGCGATAAAACTAACGCAATAATCGCGAAAGCCATGAGCTTCCGCATAAAATCACCCCCTTGGAATTCTTCACACTCAGCTCTTTGCCTTTCCCCCTACCACCATCTTGCTTATCTTTATCGTGGGCAATCCGTCCGATACAGGAGCTCCCTGACCATCCTTTCCACAGGTTCCCACTGCGTATCCAACCTCGTTTCCGATCATCTCGATATTCTTCAGGACCTCTCCTCCATTCCCAACGAGTGAAGCGCCCCTTAGCTTCTTGGTTATCTTGCCGTTCTCTATAAGAAAGGCCTTGGAAACACCGAAAGTGAAATCCCCAGAGACTATATCAACCTGTCCGCCACCCATTTTTACCACCAAAACGCCGTAATCGACGGACTTTATGATCTCTTCAGGACTTTTATCACCAGGAGCTATGTAAGTGTTGGTCATTCTCGGAATCGGGATATGCTCATAGCTCTCTCTCCTACCGTTCCCTGTGGGTTTAACGCCCATCTTCGCGGCGGTGAGCATCGAATGCATGTAGCCTTTGAGAATTCCGTTTTCTATCAAAACGTTCTTTTTGGTCGGATTCCCCTCGTCATCAACGTTCATGCTTCCTCGGAAATTCTTCATCGTTCCATCGTCTATGACCGTCACACCATCTGCCGCAACCTTCTTTCCAACCTTTCCGGCGAATATGGAGCCACCCTTGAGAACGAGATCTGCTTCAAGGCCGTGTCCACAGGCCTCGTGAATCATCGTTCCGCCTGCCTCGGAAGATATGACAACGGTGTACTCGCCGGCGGGAGCGTCTTCGGCTTCAAGTTGATGCACGGCTATGTCGGCGGCCGTTTTCGCCACTTTCTCAATGATCTCATCTGTGAAGAACTCAAACCCTTTGTTCTCCCCCCACACATCTCTTCCCATAAAGACCTGATCTCCTTCTCTTGCAACGACCTCAACCATTAGCACAGGGTAATTCCTCACGTCCGAAACGGCTTTTCCTTCACTGTTGTAAATCCACACTACCCTTTGCCTGTCAGCGTAAAAGGCCTTAACTTCGACAATCCTTGAATCATAACTCCCGGCTATCTCTGCAGCCTTTTTCACGATCTCCATCTTCCTCGATACGGGAATCTCATCAAAGGCAATCTCGAAAGGCGTGTTGTTCGAAGGGCGTTCCCTGAGGAGTTGCTTTGCTTTCTTCTTTCTCTGACCTCCAACAGCGTTTGCCACACTCTTTGCCAATTCTTTCATCTTCTCGACATCCGTTCCAGAAGAAGCAGCGTAATAAGTAAGCTCCCCTTCAATAACCCTTATTCCAAAACCTGAATCTTTGGAATAAGAAGCGACCTCTACTTTCCCATTCTCATAACGAATAGTTGTCGAAAAAGTATCCTCAATGAATATCTCGGAAAAATCTCCTCCCTTTTCCAAAGCTATATCCAGGATCTCCCTGGCGACCTCTAATTTGAGCATTCCTATACCCCCTTTCACAAAGTAAAGTATACCATCGCACGGTTCTATTCCATGCCCCACGGACCGTGTTATCTGTGCTAAACTTCCAGGGGTGTAAAATACCCCTGGAAAAGGAGGTGACAAATCTTGATTTTGAAGGATATATATGAATATTTAAGAAGCAAGGAAGAAAAACTCATATACGCCGTACCAAGGAAGTGGATTCCACCCTGGTTTGACGGCAAAAGAAAGGAAATAGGTGAAAAAGTTTTCGTTGATCCTTATGAATTCTACTCCAAAATTTTGGAGAAATTCCTCAAAATGGCAGATGAAAACACGGATTATCTGAAATCCCTCTCAACGATCAAAGGCGCGACCGGAAGGGATTGGATAAGAAGCGCCAAAATGTACGCCATGTTCATAAGGCCTACCTTGAGTTACAACCACAAGGGATTCGGAAGGTTCGAGGACGAAGATGTGCTTGGTTTCAAAGAAAGTGGAACTTTTCTGAAAGCCATCGCACTGCTTCCATATCTAAAAATGCTCGATATCGACACTATATATCTCTTACCTGTGAGTAAGTACAGTGATCTTTTCAAAAAAGGAGAGATTGGTTCGCCTTATGCGGTTAAAAATCCCATGGCCCTCGATGAGAGATACGCAGATCCACTCCTCGAAGATTTCGATGTAGAAGACCAATTCAAAGCCTTTATGGAAGCAGCTCATATAATGGATTTGAGAGTGCTCATCGACTTCATACCCAGAACTGCGGCGCGCGACAGTGACCTGATCGTGGAACATCCAGAATGGTTTTATTGGATAAGAGTAGAGGAGCTTGCCGAATACGGACCTCCTGAAGTTCCGGGCCTGGGATTCAAGATACCCTCTCCAGAAGATCTGGAGTACATTTACTCGCTTGAGAGCGTCAGGGAGCATTTGAAGAAGTTCTCACTCGATCCAAAGACGCTGGATCCAGAAAAATGGGAGAACATAAAGAAAAGAGCGAAAGGTAACGTTCTTTCCGAAATTGTGAAGGAAATGGGGCTTATTACTCCTCCCGGATTTTCCGATTGGATCAACGATCCACAGCCCACATGGGACGATGTAACATTTCTGCGGCTTTATTTCGACCACCCCAAAGCTTCAAAGAGGTTCGTCTCAAACGATCAGCCACCCTATGTTCTCTTCGATGTAATAAAATCCTCAATCTTTCCTGGCGAAAAGCCAAACAAGGAACTTTGGAACTACATATCTTCGGTGATACCTTCTTATCAAAAAAGATTTGGGATAGACGGCGTGAGACTCGATATGGGCCATGCCCTTCCGAAAGAATTAGAAAAAATGATAATGGACACGGCAAGAAACTACGATCCATCTTTCGTCTTCATAGCCGAAGAGCTTGACGTCTCGAGAGCTGAAGAATCCCTCAAATCCGGATACGATGCCATCATTGGAAACAGCTGGTGGATGATGCCAAGAATCCCGGATAAAACTTATGAGTTTTACCAGGAAATAGCACCAAAACTTCCAATACCATTCTTGGCAGCCGCTGAGACTCCGGATACACCGAGAATCAGAGTGAGAGATAACGGAGAAAGGTTGAAAAAACTCATACCGTTCTTGCTCGCTTTCGCGCCAAACGGAATATTCTTCATAAACTCGGGGCAAGAAATTGGGGAGCTTCAACCTCTCAACCTTGGACTTGACAACACCGAAGAGGGAAAGGCCGTTTTACCCATAACTGACGAATTTTACGGAAAACTCGGCTTCTTCGATCACTATGCCTACCACTGGGACACCGCGGACGACGATGTTTTCGGCTTTATCAGAAACCTCTCTATGATACGTGGCATGTACGCAGAATTGATAATGGATGGAGAATACAAGCCTGTCTGGCTCGACTGGCAGGACGGAAAAACGGCCAATTCCTCTTTCTGGAAAGGAAACCGGGCGATAATCGCGATTGGGAACTTAGATGTACACCCCAGAAATGTTAGAATCAACCTCAAGAATACCAAGGGGGGTGATCTCAGAATAGAAAGAGTCAGGGTCTGGAACGGAAAAGAATGGATTAAAGCTGAAAGCGATGGAGAGTGGGTTGGATTGGAACTCGACTCCCTCGGTTTCAAATTGGTTGAAATATTCTACGAGGAGGTGCGATAGTATGAGCAGAGAAGAGGTCCTCCAGAAGGTTAGAGAACTCATAGCAGACAAGCTGAGCATCGATGTGAACGAAGTAACCGAAGAGGCATCACTCATCGATGATTTGGGAGCAGACTCGCTGGATCTCGTTGATCTCGTCATGGTATTCGAAGAAGAATTCAACATAAAGATCGAGGACGAAGAACTGGAAAAAATCAAGACGGTTAAGGATGTCGTCGATGGAATAATGGCTAAAATGGAATGAAATAAGAGGAGGGGGCATCTGCCCCCTTCAACTCCCATCGGGGGTGTGTTGAATGGGAGAAAAAGGTGAAAAGAAGAAGGAAAAAGGATTCAAACCTGTTAAAAGAAATGAGAAGGAGCCAAAAGAACATTTTTCACTCAACAGAAAAAAGCTCCTCGCACTTTTTTTATTGATAGGCGTAGCGGTAGTGGTGCTCATGCTAAAAAGCGGCTCATCCTTCAACCTGCCGCCCACCCCTCCCCACGATCCAACTCCTTCTCAAGGGGACAAGGTTCCTAAAGGAACCGTGACACTGAGCTGGAAATGTGAAGATCCAGAAGGTGGAAGGCTAAAATACGAAGTTTATATGGGAGAGAAGGGTGGAGAATTGAAACTCATAGGAAAAGATCTCTCCAAAAACTCAATCTCTGTTAACGTACTTCCCGGTAGGACTTATCAATGGAAAGTTGTGGCCTTTGACGAAAAAGGAGCAAAAAAGGAAGGAGAGGTGTGGAGCTTCAAAGTAGCTTCCAACACACCCCCAACAATTCCAAAAGCGCTTTCACCCCTGCCGGGTCAAACTTTGGAGTCTACAGAAGTGACGTTCTCATGGGATTCGAAGGACCCCGATGGAGACAAAATCACATTCTATGTCTATATAGATGGAGAACTTGCAACGACCACGAGTGAGAAAAGCTTTAAAACTGCTCTTGAATTCGGTGGACACACATGGAGCGTGGTCGCAGAAGATCCTTCGGAAGCAAAAAGTATGGCAGGACCGTGGAGTTTCGAGATAGAAACTCCGAATCATCCACCGCGAATATCTACCATCGATATTCCCTCAAAACCCAAAGCCGGAATCGTGGAAATAAAGTGGGAAGCGGAGGATCCGGACAACGATCCATTGACTTTCACTGTTAAAGTGGATGGAGAGGAAATCCTGAAAACTTCGGGTTATTCGGCAAAGATCGATCTGAAACCCGGAAAACACACCATCGTTGTTAGTGCAAACGATGGGAGAGTTTCCTCTGAGAAAAAGATGATCGTTGATGTGCAAAAAGCTGAAGCGATGA
>JALWSA010000064.1:29135-66438 GCA_026993805.1 Thermotogaceae bacterium
ACCATCGATCCCATTTGGTCCATCTCCAGCGGACGGGAGCGAAGTCACTTTTCAGAAGATCCATCTCGAATGGGGATGTTTCGACATTGACAGCACGGAATTGAGGTACGACGTTTATCTGGATGGAAATCTCGTGGCGAAAGACCTGGTAACACCACATCTGGATATAAACGTTTCCAAAGGAAAACACACTTGGTATGTAGTAGCCAAAGACGAGAGCGGCAATATTTCAAAAAGTCCAAAATGGTCTTTCTCTGTCGTCGAAAGAGCCCTGATCGAAAAACCCCTACTCGTATTGGCTGCAGCAGGTTCGAACGGCATCTACCTCATCGATGTGAATTCGAAAAAAATCGTCTCGAACTTCTCGGGATATCCAATAAAAAAGATTGTGAAGTACAGAGATGGATTCATAGGGGCTGATGAGAAAGAACTGCTCATATTCACACTAAAGAACAACATGCCCTTAATAGAACACATCATAGATCTGCCCTTTAAACCCGAGGATATAGCTGTGTTCAATGGAAACATCTATGCCTCCGGAAACGGATACGTTTATATGAACGGAAAAACGATCAAAATCCCTGGAGCAAGCCACTTGGCAGTCTCTGAGGACAGAATATATGTCTCATCCGGAGAAACGCTGAACATAATGGACAGCAGTGGCAAAACTCTGCAGAGAATCAAAATGGGTTCCAATATAAAAAGAATACGACTTGACAAAGAACTCATGCTGGTTGCGGAGGAATTCGCCGGAGTGCTGGAAAACGGTTCTCTGAAAAGAATAGAACTCCCACATCCAACAGACATAATAAGGCTTAGCGACGGTTACGCGATTTCCGATGCAACAATAGGCGTTGTTTTCACAGACAAGGACTTCAATCCAAAATTCACCGTAAACGTTCCAAAAGCCTCTTCTCTTACGAAATTCCCAGATGGATCCGTCCTCGTTTCAGGTGAGGGCTTATGGATAATAAGGGGAGTGCACAGCGAAAGAATCACCGGAGGCATTAGCCAGCCTACGGCTGCTTGTGAGGACTTGAGAGCTTCAGAAGAGGGTATATTCAAAAATGGCATGGTGCTGGTACGAGGCAAAGCCAAGTCACTTTCCTGCGCAAATGGAGTTTGGGCGGCTATTGTCGATGGCAAAGTATATATAAATGGAAGGGAAACACAGTACTCAGGAAACGATGTAGCTGTAGATGATAAAAACATCTATGCGGTCAGCCACGAAGGACTACTCATATTCGATGCATCTGGGAAACTCTTAGCCAAGCTCGGGACTGGATATTCTCACGTTACAAGAGGAGGATATGTATCTCAAGGAAAAGTAATATGGAAGCCGGGGCTCGAAGAAGTCGAAACCGAGAGTGAAGTAAATGATATGGCGTTCGATACCGTTCTCGCAGTTCTTGAAAGAAAAGGTGTCGAAATTTTTGGATGGAACCTCAAGAAAATTTCCTCGATAAAGGTCACTGGAAAAACTATAGATACTTTCAAGCAATTCGTTATTGTGGGAACAGAAGATAGGATCTTGGTCTACTCTTTCAAAGGTGGAGCACCGCTTAGCAGCATGAATGTATCGATTGAAACGGTCAAGCTACAAAGGGACTCCAAAAACCTGTACGCAATTCTGAAAGATGGAACCATTTTGGAGTTTGATCTCTCAACGCTTCCAAATTTGATATTGAAAAATGTAGAAAAAAATATAACATTCATGAACTGCGTTTTGACAGACTAAATGGTGATATAATCGACAATTGCTATGGAAAGATTTAAAAAGAGGATCATAAAATCACTGCTTATATATGCGATCATAGTCTTCATCGCCATTTTTCTCACATACCCGCCTGGTGAGAAGCTTTCGTTTTACAAATACGGAGAAAAGATGGATTATCCCATAACGAGCCAAAAGCCAACAGGAAGATGGGAAGAGTACACCGCGTATTACTTCACAAAAAGGCCCGTGGTGAAGTATATCGTTCTTCCGAGGATAGAAGCTCAAGGACTCGAACTCTACGCCAACTGGAAGAGAGTCTTTAAAATAGGAGGAGAAAACAGCAACAGCAAAATTTGGGCTAAAACCTTTTCCGTTCCCGTTTATTTCAAATCCGGGGAGAATGAGATAACTCTGAGGCTCTGGGGACTGTCGAGACTCTCCATCACCGTTCCTGTGGTAGTAACCAAAAACCCCCACCTTTACACTATAACATCCGACGTAATCTACGTCTGGTTTCCAACGATAATGGCTCCTTCCATAATGATGATGGGCGTCTTCTTTCTTGTGATGAGCGGCAGAACTATGCAAAGAAGGCACCTTTTCTTCTTCTTGGGTATGGCCATGCTCTTTATAGGAACCCACATGTTTCATTACTGTTTTCTGCCATATCTTGGAGACACCAGGCTTTATTCCTTCGTAAACAAAGTGCTTTACAGCGCTCTTTTCGCATCACTTTCGTTCTACTATTCCGCAATAGAAGCCATATTGGGAAAGATGAAGTTGTGGAAGTGGATCATGCCAGCCGGTCTGATCACAGCTCTTTTCATACTTTTGTCACCAAACCTTTACAAAGCACTCAAATTGACCATAACCCTCCTCACACCAATCTTGCTGGTAGTGATAATCTACGGACTAGTACAGCTAATAAAATATCAAAATTATTACTTCGCACCCCCAACCCTGATTCTCACTATCTCCTCCCTGCAGTTTTATTTCTCCTATATTCACAATCTCAACCTACAACCCGTGTTGGTATTCGGAATATCGTACATGGCATACTCCTTCCTCTACTTCCTAATAACAGAGCTGGAAAACCTGAGCAAAGAGCGCATAAAGGCTTACACCGATCCACTAACAGGAGCGTACAACAGGAGAATCCTGGAAAAGCTGGAGCTGGAAAAAGGAGACATATTCGTTTTCTTCGATATAGACGGAATGAAAGATTACAACGACATTAGAGGACACGACTACGGTGATGCCGCATTGGTCGACTTTGCAAAAACGGTAAAAAGAAATATAAAAGGTAAAGATTGCCTTATAAGATACGGGGGAGATGAATTCATCGTTATCATGAAGGACTGCCGAAAAGAAGATGCAGAAGACATCGCGAAATCAATAGATAGAGAGTACAGAAGTAAGAGAGGTCTTGGTGTCTCATACGGTATAGCCACATACGATGGTGATGTAAAAGAGACTATCAAAAGAGCAGATAAAAAAATGTACGAGATGAAGGAAAAGAAAAAGACAAGCGAGTGAGGGCTTGCTAATTTCAAGCTCATCCTTTCTTTACATCTCAGAAGTTTTATGTTATATATTCTCCGTTGTGAATGAAACGATAACATATTCGGAGGTGATTCAACATGGGACTGCTCTCGCCAAGCGATGTCGAATACTTGAAGGATCTGTTTTCCAAAGAGATGCAGGATGAAGTGAAAATACTCGTGTTCAAGAGTGATGACAAGTCCAAGTGCGAGTACTGCGATATCACGGTGGACGTTCTCAAAGAGGCGGCGGAGACAGACGACCGCATACAGTTAGAAGTGTACGATATCGAAGACGACGAGATAATAGCCGAAAAGTACAACGTAAAAGGAAGGGTTCCGACTATCATATTCCTGACGTCCGATGGTGTAGACAAAGGAGTGCGGTACTATGGAATACCATCGGGACATGAGTTCTCCACTGTTATACAGAACATAATATCCTTCTCCAAAGGAGCGCAGCCTGAGCTTTCCGAAGCTTCCAAGGAAAAGCTAAAGGCCATAGATAAACCCACGGAGATTCTCGTTTTCGTGACCCCAACATGTCCATACTGCCCGAGGGCAGTTCAGCTTGCTCACGAAATAGCCAAAGCCAATGAAAACATAACATCGGCCATGGTCGAGGCCAACGAGTTCCCGGAATGGTCGATGCAGCATCAGGTAAGCGCGGTTCCGCATATAGTGATAAACGATGAAACGGCTTTCGTGGGAGCATATCCCGAGGATATGTTCGTTGATTATGTCCTCCAGCACGCGAGGTGATGAAAAATGTTCTTTGTTGGAGGTCAGACCCATATAAAAGACTACTACGACATCATCGTCATCGGCGGTGGGCCTGCGGGGATGAGTGCGGCTCTCTACGCAGGCAGAGCAGGGCTTTCATGCCTCGTGATCGAATCTAACATCTCCGGTGGGCAGATGAACGAAACTGACATAATCGAGAACTATCCGGGAATAGATGAAATACAAGGAGCCGTTCTGGCAGAAAAGATGAAAAGACATGCTGAGAAATTCGGAGCACAGTTTCACACCGCTACTGTGGTTGAGGTGGATTTCTCGGGACAGGTTAAAAGGGTAAAACTGGACGATGGGAACACGATATCGAGCGAGGTCGTTGTGATAGCTACGGGAGCATCTCACAGGAAACTCAACGTTCCTGGAGAGAGGGAACTGTCTGCAAAGGGAGTCTCTTACTGCGCTACATGTGATGGACATTTCTTCAAGGGAAAAACCGTCGCTCTCGTCGGTGGTGGAGACACAGCGATGACGGAAGCCCTGTATCTCTCCAATATAGTGGAAAAGGTAATAGTAATACACAGAAGAGACAAGCTAAGGGCAACCAAGATCTTGCAGGACAGAGCTTTCAAAAAGGAGAACATAGAATTTCTATGGAACACCATAGTGAAGGAGATCAGGGGAAATGGAAAGGTTGAGAGTCTTCTGCTTGAGAACAAAAAGACGGGTGAAAGCTTCACGCTCAAAGTGGATGGAATCTTCATAGCAATAGGAATAACCCCGAATACCGAGCTCTTTAAAGGAAAGGTGAATTTGGACAGTCAGGGCTACATCCTGACTGACGAGAACATGGAGACGAACATAAAGGGAGTTTATGCAGTAGGAGATGTTAGATCCAAGAGATTGAGGCAGGTAATAACAGCAGTGGCTGACGGAGCGATAGCTGTAACCCACGCAGCGGAAAATTACTTCGATTGAAAAGGCGGGCAAAAGCCCGCCTTTTTCATATCATCTTCTTAGCCCTTTCCAGAAAATCTTTCGCCATATCAATCAATTTTTTCGCTTCCTCCATGCTCTTTCTCGTCTCGGCAAAGATCCTGACTATCGGCTCGGTTCCGCTTGCTCTGACCAAAACCCATCCATCCTCAACCAGAATCTTCGTTCCGTCCGTGACGTCAGTTTTAAACCCCCTCTCGCGTGCAAGATCGTTTACTATCTCAACAACCCTCTTTCTATCACCCTCCAGATGGACCTTCGTTTTTACCTGGTAGTACACCGGAAGCTCCGCCAGTAGCCCGGAAAAGCTTTTGCCAGACCTTGAAAGAGCTTCGACTATCTTCGCCGTTGCCATCGCACCGTCCCTTCCAAGGGTGAAATCCGGAAAGATAACCCCGCCATTCTCCTCGCCACCTACGACTCCACCATGTTCCAAAAGCGCCTTTGTAACGACCAGATCACCGACCTTTGTCCTCATCACATCGCATCCCATTTCTCTCGCCACATCGTCAATGACAAGAGAAGTCGCAACGGTTGTTACGACAAGACCCTTCTTCCTCCTCAAAACCTCTCTCATCGCAAGGGCAAAGGTTTTGTCACCCTGTATGAAACTGCCGTTTTCATCCAAAAAGACGGCTCTGTCCGCATCCCCATCTTGAGCCACAGCAAAATCAGGTCTGATCGCTTTGACTACCTTCACCAGATCTTTCAGGTTTTCTTCATTTGGCTCCGGATTTCTCGCGGTAAAAGCGCCGCTCGGATGGGCGTTTATGCTTAAAACCCTGCATCCTATCCTCTCAAGAACATAGGGGAGGGTGAGAGAACCCGCGCCATTTCCAAGGTCCGCCACAACGAATGGCTTTCTCTCTCTTATCAACTCCACATCCACGGAAGAGACGATAGCTTCTACGTAGTCCTCCAGGATATCAACCTCTCTATACCTTCCCGCACCTCTCCAATCAGCATCGAAAAAGTTTTCGGAAAAGAAGATATCTTCTACCTTTGCTTCCTTTTCTCTTGAAAGCCCCATTCCGTTTCCTTCTAAAAGCTTGAGACCGTTGTACTCCGGCGGGTTGTGAGAAGCCGTCACGGAAATTCCACCATCCACACCAATCTTTCTGCAGGCAAATTGAACAGCAGGTGTGGGCAAGGTCCCAACGTCTATCACATCAACGCCGCTCGAAAGAAGTCCTGAAATGGCAGCATCTTTCAAGGCCTTTGTTGAACTTCGCGTGTCACCTCCGATCACAACCTTGGGCCTATCGACTGACCTTCTCAAAAAAGTCCCGAAAGCTTTGGCAAGTCCGTAAGCCATATGGCAATCTATCTCTTTTCCGAACACTCCCCTGACTCCAAATGTTCCGAAGAGTCTGCCCACCTCAACCCCTCCTTTGAAAAAAGCTTCTACCATTATACAAAACCATGCCCCGCCAGAAGGCGGGGCTAAAATTTCCCTGTTCCACAATTCCTTCAGAACAAATGATATATCTTGAAAATAGAAGCAGCTATTATCGATACTACCGACATGATCTTTATGAGAATATCAAGAGAAGGTCCGACTGTATCCTTGAGCGGATCCCCAACCGTGTCTCCAACGACCAGGGCCTTGTGCTCTTCCGTGCCCTTGCCGGTTCCTTCTATATTTCCCTGTTCAAGGTATTTCTTGGCATTGTCCCAGGCGCCACCCGAATTTGCGCAAAATACCGCAAGCATTGCACCCGAAAGCAGCGTTCCTATCAAAAGCCCGCCAACGAATTTGGTTCCGAAAAGAAATCCACTGACGAGCGGCGTGAAAACAGCTATATAAGCGGGATATTTCATCTTCTTCAGAGCACCGCTGCTGCAGATGGCAATACACCTTTTGTAATCTGGAAGCTCTTTGCCTTCCATGAGCTCTGGCCTCGCCTTGAACTGCCTCCTTATCTCCTCGACCATCTCTCCTGCAGAACCTGCAACTGACTTTATAAGCATTCCGCTGAACATGAAGGGCAATGCTGCACCAACCAAAGCACCCGCTATGGTCTTGGCGTCTATCATGTTAAGCATCAAAACATGCGCTATTTCCTTGACACCTTCAAGATCCTTTGGACTTATCTGTGAGAATATGTAGGAAGCAAAAAGTGAAAGAGCCGCAAGAGCTGCAGAACCTATCGCAAATCCCTTTCCGATCGCCGCCGTGGTGTTTCCAACAGAGTCAAGCCTGTCCGTTATCTTCCTGACATCTTCTTCGAGTCTTGACATCTCACTTATTCCGCCAGCGTTGTCCGCTATGGGACCATAGCTATCAGTCGAAACAGCTGTCGCGACGAATGAGAGCATTCCGGCAGCTGATATCGCAACCCCGTAAAGTCCCGCGAACATGTTCGAAACGAGAATCCCGGCGGCGAGAGTCAAAATCGGCATGAAAGTACTCTCCATACCCAGAGCCAGCCCCTGACTTATAACCATTCCAACTCCTCTAAAGGACTCCTTACTTAGATTCTTGGTTGGCTTGAACTTATCGCTCGTGTAATATTCTGCCCAGTAACCCATTGCAACTCCGACGATTATCCCAGTCACGAGCGCTCCCCAAGGAGAGACCCATCCGTATCTGAAACCCGCATTTGAGAGATCCTGAAGTTTCCCAAAACAGAGCCATGTGACAAATAGACCTATTCCCATAGTGAGGAACGCTGAAGTCCAAAGTCCGGTATCGAGAGTCTTTTGCGGATCCTTGGAATCCTTTTTAGAGATAACAACGAGAATTCCTATTATTGAAGAAGCAAGCCCCGTTGCTGCAAGCATAACGGGGTAGTCAACGAGCCGAAGCGTCGTTTTGTAAGATATCCCATTGTACAGACGGAACATGTAAGAAGCCAGTATCGTGGCCGATATCAAAGCCCCGACAAAGCTTTCGAGAAGGTCCGCTCCAAGACCTGCAACATCTCCCACATTGTCCCCGACATTGTCGGCTATCGTTGCGGGATTCCTTGGATCATCTTCGGGAAGGTTGAGCTCGGTTTTTCCAACGAGGTCTGCCGCCATATCGGCTGCCTTCGTGTAAACCCCTCCACCGACCCTGTCAAAGAGTGCCATCAATGAGCATCCAAGAGCATAACCCGAGACGGTCATCGCGAACGGAATGAAGTTTATTCCTATCCAGTTAGTCTCGATCACCAGATTTGGCTCATCTAACTGGCCCAAGAGTTTTCCAAAGACGAAATAAACTATAACGAGCCCGAGTATCGAAAGACCCGCAACGGAGAGCCCCATAACGCTACCACCCATGTACGCCACCCGTAGAGCCCTTCCGATGCTCTTGGTAACTCTTGCCTCATTTGTAACCCTGACATTCGCCTGCGTCGCCGACTTCATTCCAAAAACGCCCGCAAGCATGCTTAGAGTCGCACCAAGTATAAAAGCCACACCCACATGCCAAGTTGTCACAAGCATCAGTATGATCGCTATGGGAATCATCACCTTAAAGACTGTCGCGTTCTCGTGGCGCAGGAATGCGTCCGCCCCGTCCCTTATGGCTCTTGAGATCTGCTTCATCCGCTCCGTCCCCTCATCTTTCCCGAGAACGAGCCTATAGTTCACAAAAGCCAACCCCAAAGCAACGAGCGATATCGTCAGAGCGGCCACCAACGTCATCCTTTCGCCTCCCACTTTGAGAATCAATTCACAAAACTCCCCCAGTTTATATTACACCCATGTTCGAAATTTTTCAAGAAAACGTCATATCCTCATAGGAGTGATATAATCTCAATCGAAGGTGAACGTTATGAGACGAGCAACGGTATTCATTATCGCGGTTATCATTACATCTATATACTTTTCCATCACTCTAACCATAGGAATCTACGATGATTATCCCCTCGTGTATGTAGAAGAGGGCAAAGCAAAAGGCTTGTACGTAGATCTCCTATCCGAGATCGCCCGCCTGGAGAATTGGAATATCAGATTCGTTTACTACAAATGGCGGGACATCTTCAAAGCTTTGGCACAGGGAAAGATAGATGCAATAGCGGCTATTGCCGAGACCAAAGAAAGGGGCAAGGTCTTTCTCTTCAACAAAGAAGCATTCGTCCAAAATTGGGGCGTGGTCGTAGGACGGAAACCCTTAAACAACATATTTGATCTTCAGGATAAAAGGCTCGCGCTCGGATACAACGACGTCTACTCTCTGGAATTTATAAAGCTTTTGGGAAACTTCCGCATAAGCTCTTCGTTCGTATTTTTCGATAGCTACGAGGAGGAACTTTTGGCTCTCCAAGAGAAAAGAGCAGATGCAGCTGTGATAAGCAGATTAGCCGCGGTGGCGTTGTCTTCAAAATACAAATTCCACATATCATCCCTAATATTCAAACCGGTAGATCTAAAATTGGCTTTCAGGAAGGATTCGAAGGTAGCAAAAGTCGTCATACCTGTGATAGACAGGTACCTGCTGGAGTGGAAACTCAAAGAGAACTCTTTTTATTGGAAATCATTTTACAAATACTTTGCCACAGAAAAACCTTTCCCCCAATGGGTGAAATATCTCTTGACAATCCTGATCATCGGATTTTCCGTTTTGGCGTTGCTCTATTCATTCCAGAGGTATTACTCTAAGAAGCTGAAGACAGAACTGGAGACAGCTACAAGGCAGCTGAGAGACAGCAGCGAAGAGCTTCAAGCCCTCAACGAAGAATTGGAATCATCCTACCGTCAGTTGGAGAATGCGATGTCCAAATCACTGGAAATCTTAGAGAGTGTCGCTCAGATTGCCAACAAATACATGGGGGAAGAGGAGTTTCTCCAAAAGATTCTGGAGCTTGCAATCGATATGCTGGAACCCGCAAAGTACGGTGCTGTATTCATGATAGATGAGAACGGGCAACCCAGAATGGTGGCTTCCGTGGGGCACGACAAGGAAACTTTCAACTCCCATACTTTTAAGAAGACCGACTTCTTCTTAAAACCCGAAAAGCCCATGATAATCGAAAACATTTTGGAGTACGACAAAGATCACATGGACCCAGAAGACTACGAGATCTTAAAGAAGTCCTCAAAACCAATAAAAGAGACTCTGATAGTTTCCATTTGCTTCAAAGGAGAAATTGGAGGCACCATGGTCATAGACATTCCGCCGAACGTCAATGGATCCTTCACCGAATACCATGCCAAAGTGATGGATAACTTTTCAAGGATCGTATCGGTCTTCCTCGATTACAGAAAATATTTGAAATTAGAGGGCGAACTCCATAAAAGCATCATACTCATACTCGTAAAAGCTCTGGACTTCTATAGCCCATATACGAAGGGTCACTCTGAAAGGGTGGCTGAACTATCTGCGAAAATAGCGGAGGCGATGGATCTACCATCAGAAGAGATCAAAAAAGTCTATTGGGCGGGAATTCTCCACGACGTTGGTAAGATTTTCGTTCTCCAAGAAATCATAAACAAACCTGGCAAATTGACGGATGAGGAATTCGAAATCATCAAACAACATCCCGTTAAAAGTTACGAACTCGTAAGAGAGATAAAAGGTATGGAAGAGATCGCCAAGATTGTCAGACACCATCACGAACGGTGGGACGGAAAAGGCTACCCGGATGGACTGAAAGGTGAGGAAATCCCGCTCGAAGCCAGGATAATAGCGGTTGCCGATGCATACGACGCCATGACCAGCGAGCGTCCTTACCGAAGCGCATTAACGCCTCCGGAAGCTTTAGAAGAAATCATGAAAGAAAGCGGAACTCAATTCGACCCACAAGTGGTGAATGCGTTCGTGAAAGCGTTCCAGCTCATGAGCGAGAGCGCCTGATCTTTCCCTTACCATTAACACCGTTTGCCCTCATCTTTCTCAAAAGGTAAACCATTTCCATGTATCTTGCATGCACTCTCCTTCCAATATAGTTGAAAGGAGAGGCTAAAACTTTTCTTACCGGAACATGTCTTCTAACCGAGACTCCGTCTATTAGCTTTACACCTGAAAGTCTCAGTATACCGCATATCAAGAAAAAGACCTGCAAACCCCATACTTCCAATTCTCCAAGCTGGAAAGATACACTTGCGATCATCTTTCCTATAAATCCTCCGAGGATGGCTCCAAGCAACCCTCCAAAACCTCCAAAAGTGTAGTAAACCAAGAAATAAGTCGTTGAAGAGCTTCTGGAAACTTCCATTGGCAGTGTTAAAAGAGCAATTCCCATAGCAGACCAGCCGAAGCCACTCAAGAAAGAATCAGCAAGCATAAGCTCTTTGTAGCTATGAGCTCCCATGAAAAACCATATAAAGCCTGTCATAGAAGTCAATATCATCCCAAGCTGTGCCAGGCTCTTATGGCCTATCTCGTCGGCGATCTTACTATAATGCCAACTCGAGATTATCGAAATCCCAGATCCAATAGCTCCAGTCAATCCTATGTAAGAAAATGGGACATGGAGATTCTTTATGAGGTGATAAGAGAAGAAAGGAGAAGAGAGCATCACAACAAAGTTCCAATAGAAGAAGAACGAAGCAAGCTTCATGAAATTCCTATCCAAAATAACCTCTTTCAAAGCTGCCAACGCTCCCAAGCTTTTCCTTGGAACTTCATCTACCTTACTCAAGAAGACGAATGATAAAACTGAGAAAATGAGTATGGAAAGAGCAAAAATCGTATATCCAATGTGTTCATCACGTTCTATGAGAAAAGAAAAGAGCGGTAGAGTCGAAAAAGTTACAACCGCACTAAAGAGGTTTCTCTTTCCAACAATATTTCCTCTCAATTCCTGGGGTATAGCATCCCTCATCAAAGAAGAGAGCGCGCTTGTATAGAAACTCAGCACAATCTGGGAAATCCCAAAGACGATGATGAATGCAACCGGTGGTGCCTTCAGAAACAGCATACTGAGCAATATAAAAGAAGACCACAGAAGTCGCGATAAGAGACCAGAAAAGCCTGCCAATAGTTTCCTGCTTCTTGCCCTCTCAACCATATAAACTGAGACTATCTGGAATATCTGAGCAACCATGGGAAACGAACTCACTATCCCCAGTTGCATCTCGTCGAGTCCAAAAAATAGAGCTAATCCCACGAAAATCGGGCCTTGAATTGAGAGAAGAAAAGGTGCGGAAAAAGTTGACTCTAAGTAGAAATATTTGGCCTTGCTCAGGAGATCTTCCTCCTTTTCACCCTGTACATCCTCTCTTCTGCCTCTCTCAGAACATCCACACCTCTTCCCTTCGAAATGGCAATCCCCGTTGAAACGGTAATCGGCCTTCCTCCAAGAGATATTTTGCTTTTAACGTTTTTTTCTATCCTCGAAGCGATTATTCTAACAACACTTTCATCCATCGTATCCAAAAGAACCAAGAATTCATCGCCGCCATATCTGTAAATCCTATCACTATTTCTAATCGAATCCCTTATGACTTTGACGAGCTCCTTCAAAATCTGATCTCCCACCAAATGCCCGTAGGTGTCATTTATACTCTTGAAATCATCAACATCAATGAATATGACCCCTTTATCCTCATGCAAACTCAGATCTCTCTCCAGAGCCCTCCTGTTGAAAACACCAGTTAATGGATCTTTGAATCCCTCTTCTATCGCACCCTTCAACCTTTCTCCTTTATTCAATACCGTCTCAAGGACTTCCTTCACCTTGCTCAGATACTTTCTAAAACCCTCTGAACTATTCCTACCCTCGATCACAGCAACACATTGCACGTCTCTTTCTATATTCAAGACAAATCCCATACCGAGATCTCCAAAGTCCTGTATTCCCTTTCCCGAAGTCCAATTTGGAGATATTGAACCTCCTCGATCAGGAGATGCTGTGTATATGCGTAACGGAACAGAAAAGGTCCTTTCAAAAAGATCCGCTACATCTTCAAGGAGCTTCCGAAAGGGCTTTTCTTCGAGGAGAAAATCGAAAACGATCTCATAAAGATTGAGTTCAAATTCCAGGAGAGCCAAGAACTCCGCTTTGACAACGCACACATCATCAAAGCAATTTTTATCATCAAAACCCCGCAGATGTCTTATCGACTCCATATCAAACTCTTCTTTATCTACCTTGCGTCCCTCCACGCTCGCCCTACTCTCACAAAAAATTCCTGCCCCGAGTATCCACCCTCAAGCCGAGAATGTCAACACCCAAATTTCGTTCAAAAAAATCCCCCCGCGATGCGGGGGATCAGAGAAATCTTCACGAAAGGGAGGGGCCCACTCATCCCTTAACCGCTCCTTGAAGAACACCGGCTATGATTCGCCTCTGGAATATGAGATATACGATGATCACGGGAAGACCTGCTATAGTGGACGCAGCCAGCAAAGAGGGCCAATCTGTGTTCAATTTTTGATACATAGCAAGTCCGAGCTGGACGGTTCTCATTTCTTTTGAAGTCGTGAGTATCAATGGATAGAACAGATCGTTCCAGGCACCTATGAATATGTTTATTCCCAGAACGGCCAAAGGTGCTTTGCTGAGTGGCATGATTATCCTCCAGAATATCTGCCAGTCGCTTGCTCCGTCCACTCTCGCAGCTTCGTCAAGGGACACGGGAATCTGCTCGATATATTGTCTCATCAAAAAGACTCCAAAGGGCGTAACCAGCGCCGGAACTATGAGAGCCCAGTAAGTGTCTATCCACCCGAATTTTTTCATTAAGATAAACACCGGGATTATGGTCGTTTGTGGTGGAATCATCATCATTCCGAGTATCAACGCGAATAGCGTCTCTTTCATGAAGAACTTTTTTCTCGCAAAGGCGTAACCCACCATGGAAGAGAGTACGAGATTTCCAAGAACGACGGCAAAGGAAATTATCGCACTGTTTAAAAGATATCTACCAAACATGTCGTACTTCAAAACGTGAACGAAATTGTAGAGAGTTGGAAAACGATTGACAAAATACACATCGTCGATTGATACCTTTACATCTTTAGGCGCCTCGAATATCAGATAGAGTCTGGAAATCTTTTCCAAATCAATGCTCTCGACTTGGCCTTTTAGATTCTCCGGTATTTCCAGATCCTTAACCGATTTAGGATCGAAGGGAATTAAAACCGTCTGCCATCCTTCGGTGGCCTTTATTTCACGCCATCCTTGAAAACCCCTGACTCCATTCATCGCGTCCTTAAAACCGAGTTTAACCTTAACATCCACAGGAGTGTTTATCCTCAATCTAATCGCTTTGACGACATACATGTTCTTAGTACCTGTGTTGAAAACCAATCCCTGAGGTTTTTCCCCTGTGAGACTCAATACCGCGTACCTGTTTTCACCACTATCTTCAACATCCCATTTAACCCATCCGTATGTCTTTATCTTTATCTTGAGAAGGAACGGGTGTGTTTGGAAATTGTTCAAAATGCTCTCTTTCTTCAGGTGAAAGGGATCACCCTGGGGTATAAAGGAAGTGTAGAACATTATTATGAGCGGAGAAAACAGAATAACGAGCAATATCATCAAAAGTACAAACTTTATTTTTGTCCACATCACACATCACTCCTGAGAAGCCTTTTCTGGATTAGAGTTACAGCCATGATTATTCCAAACAAAATGTAAGCTATGGCAGATGCGTAACCCATCTCGAACCTTCTGAAACCAACTTGATACAGATAATGAACGATGGTCTCCGTTGAATTCCTCGGACCTCCGCCTGTCATCGTGAATATCTCGGTGAATATCTGAAAAGACCTTATGGTGTTTATTGCGATTATGAAAAAGAGCGTAGGTTTAAGAAGTGGAAGGGTGATCCTGAACGTCATCTGAATTCTGTTGGCTCCGTCGATCCTGGCGGCTTCGAAAATATCCTCCGATATGCTACGCAGACCAGCGATGAAAAGCAAAGTGTAGTAACCTATGGCACTCCATACATCCATGACCATTATGGATGGGAGGGCCGTTTCGGGTCTCGCAAGAAAACTTATGTTCCTGTAGTTCATTATCACCACTTCAAGCCACTTGGTCATCAAAACGAGAACCTCAAAGAGTGCTACATTAGCGATTATCAAACCGAACTCTGCCTTGAAGCTCAGTTTCTCCTTGAAAGAGATAGAAAGTATAAGCCTTATCAGCAACCAAACGACTATTATTCCAAGGATGTAAAACCATGATGAGAATTTCCAAAAATTCACGAAAAATTTAAAAGCATACCAAAGGGGAACGGACAGGAGATATATAGCTACTCTGTTTCTCTTCGTGTCCACCTCTTGGAAAAAGACGGAATCCATAAGATGCATCAAAAGATACGTTATGACGTATATTATGAGCCAAAGGAGAAAACCATGGCTTTTGAAAAACAAAACAGAACTCTGAAGAGGCTCTTTCCATTTCGCCATCAAGATATTGAACGGTCCATCAGCACTGTAAAGGTAGAGCCATATAAGAGATATTACGACCATGGATACCACTGATGGTAGAAAGAAGCCTGCTTGAAAGAATTCTCGTAGTGGCAAGAGTTTGTCATTTATCAATATGGCCAATAGCAAAGAGATAGCAGTGGTGAAAGGGATCGTTCCTATCACAAAAACGAAAGTGTTTTTAAGAGCAGTGAGAAACACCTCATCTTGAAATGCTTTTACGTAATTGTGGAGCCCCACGAATTCCATATGAGGATTCAATCCGCTGTATTTCGAAAGACTCACGATTACCGAAAAAACCAGCGGATATATGGAAAAAACGGCAAACAGTATTATCCAAGGGGCGAGAAAAGCGAAGGTGGTCAATCTCTCTCTTGTTTTTCTGCTCAAGTAAAGCACCTCCAATTACTCTTAATAAGGGAGAGGGGATCGCCCCCTCTCCCTATCAAATTCAACGCTCAATCACTTTCCGTATTCGTTGAGTACCTGCTGGATTTTAGCGTTGTATTCGTCGAGCACGCTCTTAACATCGGCCTTGTCGAGGATGATCTTCTCTATAGCCTCGCACAGGAGTCCTTCGATCTTGTCCCATGCCGGGGTTGGTGGGGTCATCTGGACGTGCTTGTTCTGTTCGAAGAAGATCATGTGCATTGGGTGCTCTTCGAACCAAGGATCGTTGATGGCTTTTGGATCGGATGGGTAAACGACTCCGGAGAAAGCCTTGGTTATCTTCATTGCAATATCGGGTTTGAGGAGGAAATAGGCGAGTTTTCTTGCAGCATCTTTGTTCTTGCTCTGGGTGGTTATTGCCAGAACCTCTCCACCTGCGAAGGAAACAGAGTATGGCTTGTTATCCGGCCTTGGAACGAGAGCAAGATAGTAGTTAAGATCGGGGTAGGAAGTGTTCAGAGTTCCTATAACCCACTGACCGCCTATGTACATTCCGACCTTTCCTTCTCCGAAAGCCTTTTCTATGTCAGCCTGCTTCGTCATAAGGGAATATTTGGAAAGCTCCTGATAGAACTTTGCAGCTTCAACGACCTCTGGCGTATTGAAGCAAGCCTTGTCAAGGTTGTCGCCGCAGACTACCCTTCCACCGTTGCTCCATACCGCGAGGAGGAACCACTGCTGCCACGGGCTGTAGTGCTCACCGGCCGGGAGTCCGAATCCGTAGATGTCGTCTCCAAGAGCGTTTATCTTCTTTGCAGCCTCGAGAACTTCGCTCCAGGTCTTCGGAGGATTGGCTGGATCGAGTCCAGCCTGGATGAAGAGGTCAACGTTGTAGTACATGGCTCTGGTTCCGACGAGCCAGATGTAACCGTAGTATTTGCCTTTGTAGAACGTGGTGTTGAAGCCAAGGAAGTCCTTGAATCTCGCCTCTTCATCCT
The DNA here is from genome assembly GCA_026993805.1 of Thermotogaceae bacterium. Taxonomy (GTDB): domain Bacteria; phylum Thermotogota; class Thermotogae; order Thermotogales; family Thermotogaceae; genus JALWSA01. Next base: position 45,828 of record JALWSA010000064.1, read on the forward strand.
TTGTCAAGGGTTCTACTGCTCCCTGGTCTGCGAATATCGGCACCCAGGTGTTTCCAAGTTCCACCAGATCTGGAGCTGCATTCGCTGCAATAGCTGTGGTTATCTTGTCGAATCCGTTGGCCCAGGAGAGCTGGGTGAACTCAACCTCGATGTCCGGATACTCTTTCTGGAACTCAGCGTATATGTCCTGCCAGAGCTTGTCATCGATCATAAAGGACCAGAACACGAGCTTCGTCTTAGCAAATGCAACGACTACGAGAATTGCCAAAAGCGCCACAAGAACCTTCCTCATGATGCCACCTCCTTAAAGATAGTTAAAGTTTCATAGAGAGAGATTGGATTCAAGGAATGGGTGACGACGTAATCGTAATCTTTGAAGAAATTTTCATCGTAGGGATCCCTCGCGATTATGTAGAAAACACCTTTGGCTTTCTCTCTCAAACTCAGATGCGCTCTCAGAGCTTCCTCGCTTCTGAAAGCGTCCACAACCACATCGAAGACGAAAGAATCTATTCCATCAATCTGTGGGCCTTTCCTGATCTCGTACTCCGTGATACCTTCAACTTCAAAAATCTTTGAAAATACTTCTCCAAGCTTCTTGTAGTACTTGACTGTGGTATCGGCAGGACTGAGGTTTTCCCCTTTTGGAAGGATCACATGTACCTTCTTGGGAAGTCTGGAACTCACCCTGAATTTCAAAGCCTTTCTGGCAACCTCCGCTACGAATCCTATACCTTCCCGCGTGTAGTACTTCTCTATCGCTCTTTCGACGTTATCAACGGCTCTGTCCACGTGATCTTTTGATATGGCTCCAGACCTTATCATTTTTTCCAATGTCGTGTAATACTTCTTCAAATCATCAACACTCGTTACGAGAATCATGTCCCCACTGGCTTCGAAAAATCTCTTTATAATCTCCTCAACAGAGTAATGTGCAGACAAAGCCCTCATATCCACCGCATCGCTTATTATCAATCCTTCAAAACCCAGTTCTTCTCTTAGTATTTCCTTCAAAAACTTGCGAGATATACTTGCCGGGAGATCGTCTATATCTTCAACTACAAGATGGGCTACCATCACCATCTCCACGCCTTCTTCAATCGCCTTTATAAAAGGCATCATGTCGGTGTTCCAGAATTCCCTTTTCGGGACATCGATTATCACTTTGTCGTGATGAGAATCCACCCTTGCTCTACCATGACCGGGGAAGTGTTTGACACAAGACAGTACTTTCGCATCTTGATAACCCTTGACGGCCGCGATCCCATGTTCAGAAACTACCTTTGGATCCGAACCGAAACTCCTGAAACCTATGACAGGAGCAGATGCCTCTGCAAGAACGTCGAGGACCGGAGCGAAAACGGTGTTGAATCCCAGTGCCCTCATTATGTTCCCCGCCATGTTGGCATACCTATAGGTTATAGAGGGATCAACGAATCCAAAAGCAAGATTACCAAGGGAGGGTGGTATATAAGGTATCGTCTCCATCTGTCCACCCTCGTGATCCGAAGAAATCAAATACTCTCCCTCTCTTTCGAGAAAGTGGAAAAATTCAACTGTAGAGACGTAATCATCCAGCACCCCTGGCATCATCAATATTCCGCCAGGTTTAAATTCCCTAACAGTTTCCATCACAGTCTCGTTGAACTCGTTGAAACCAACGAAGAAAACTCTTCCTATGTCTCCCAACAATCCATTCACCTTCCCTTGAGAATCTCGATGGCGAAGTCGTAGTTGTTGAAGAAACAGTTCAAGAAAGCCTTTGCAACACCGATGGCGACAGTTTCCAACCCTTCCTCATCTATGATGATCTCCGTGAAAGAGCGCGGTTTTTCCATCAAACCTTTTTCCAATTCTGATCTGAGATAGTCGTGCACTTCCCTTGGAAGAAGGTTTACATCTCCTCCTATAACGACCCCATCGGGATCGAGCATGTAAATCGTATCTTCTATGAGCTCAACCAACCTCTTCAAAAATTCCTTTATGTCCTCCAACCTCAAAGAATCGTATTTTTTCAATTCCTTCAGGGTCCTCACCTTATCCGTTTCGCTCACGAGCGGTGGCAACGCCCCTACTCTGAACTCTCCTGCCGACATAGAAGAGCCTAAATAACTCTTGCCTTCAAGCCAAAGACCTACTCCCATTCCAACCGACCTATCCAAGTTGTACGGTATAGATATCAAAAAGTACTCGAGGTTTCTCCATCGATGGGAAAAAGCCGCAGCTGCCGCATTCGCGTCGTTCATTAAAAAGAAATCCTTGCCGGTCCTCTCTCTCAATCTCTCTTTGAGGTCGTAATCCCTCAATTCAAATGCAGCGCTGTAGATTATCACTCCAAGATCTACATCCATTATTCCAGGCATTGCCACACCGATACCGAGCAACTCCTCATCATTTCCATACTCTTTGGAAAGCTTCGCTATCACATCTACGATTTCATCCTTCCTTATCTCCCTAACCCAATGTCCTTTCTCAATGACTTCACCACGGAGGTTCAGCTTCGCCACCGCAACCTCACTCTGCTCAAGTCCTATCCCCAAAACGGCATACTTTCCAGGATTGAGACCATAAACTTTGGCTTTCCTCCCACCGTAAGGTCCCGCATCCAATTCACCCGTTACGACCACAAATTCTTCCTTAACGAGATTTCTCAGATTTCTGGAAATCGTAGAAGCGTCGACTTTGAGACCTTTTCCTATTTCCTTCGCCGGTGAGTCTCCGTTGTTCCATAGAAAACGTATCATCTTGTGCTGAGTCAGATTCACGGCAATTCCCCCCATGGTTGGTTGCATGCATCACGCAACTTACCGATTTATTTTTTACTACCCCACCACCCAATAACTGAAACACGATCTGGACCGATTTGAAACGATTATCTCCATTTACAGTCCATGATGGGCTCAGATATAGGTTTCTCTCAGGGTTACTTGCAATTTCTCCCGGCTCTTTGCAAACGGCCGATATATAAAGAAAAACCCTGGCAGCGGTAAATGCCGCCAGGGCTCCATAGCGTGCGAGATTTCTTTCGTTAAATTATCACTGCCTCGGTATACTCACCGAAAACATCTCTCAAAGCGTCTGAAATTTCTCCCACGGTCGCGTATGCTCTCACAGCATCGATTATAGGTGGCATGAGATTTTCATTTGAAGCCGCAGCATTTCTAACCCTCTCAAGTGCCTTTTTGACCTTTTCGTTATCTCTCCGTTCTTTGAGTTTCTTGAGCTTTGTTTTCTGTTTCTCCTCAACTTCCGGATCGACTTTCAGAATATTCTCAGTGCTTAGATCCTCTTCTATCTGGAATTTGTTAACCCCAACGATGATCTGCTCGCCGTTTTCAACCGCAAGCTGATATTTGTAAGCGCTCTCGTTTATTTCCCTCTGTACATAACCACTCTCTATTGCTTTCACCATGCCACCCATCGCGTCTATCTTCTCTATGTACTCCATGGCTCTCTTCTCGATTTCCGTCGTCATTGCCTCTATCGCATAAGAACCTGCCAAAGGATCTATCGTATCTCCAACACCCGACTCATACGCGATGATCTGCTGCGTTCTCAACGCTATCCTGACGGATTCTTCCGTTGGAAGAGCCAGAGCTTCGTCGTAGGAATTCGTGTGCAGAGATTGCGTTCCGCCCAGAACCGCCGCCAGAGCCTGGATCGTAACCCTTATTATGTTGTTCATGGGCTGCTGTGCAGTCAGTGTGGAACCTCCCGTCTGCGTGTGGAATCTGAGTCTCATGGCTGCAGGGTCTGTGACTCCGAAGCGCTCCTTCATTATCCTCGCCCAGAGCCTCCTTGCGGCTCTGAACTTAGCTATCTCCTCTAAGAAGTTGTTGTGAGCAGCGAAGAAGAAAGAAAGCCTCTTTCCAAATGCGTTAGGATCGAGCCCCGCATCAATGGCCGCCTGCACATAGGCTATTGCATCTGCCAAAGTGAAGGCGACTTCCTGAACGGCTGTGGCTCCCGCCTCCCTTATGTGATATCCACTTATGCTTATCGGATTCCACTTTGGCATGTTCTTCGTGCAGAATTCGAAAATGTCGGTTATTATTCTCATTGAAGGCTTCGGCGGGAATATGTAAGTTCCTCTGGCTATGTACTCCTTCAATATATCGTTTTGTATCGTTCCCCTGAGCTTTTCCATGGGAACACCCTGCTTTTCCGCCACCACTATGTACATGGCAAGGAGTATCGCGGCTGTGGAATTTATCGTCATCGACGTACTGACCTTGTCAAGCGGAATTCCATCGAAGAGCGTCTCCATGTCCTCCAGCGAATCGATCGCGACTCCAACCCTTCCAACCTCTCCTTCGGCCATCGGATGATCGGAGTCGTAACCTATCTGGGTCGGAAGATCAAAAGCAACGGAGAGACCTGTCTGACCCTGCGAAAGAAGATACTTATATCTTTTGTTAGACTCCTCGGCAGTTCCGAATCCCGCATACTGTCTCATAGTCCAGAAACGGGCTCTGTACATCGTCGGCTGAACACCCCTGGTAAAGGGGTACTGACCGGGAAACCCCAAATCCTCCAGATAATCCATGTCTTTAACATCTAATGGAGTGTAGACCCTCTTTATCTCATAACCCGATGTCGACAAAAACTTTTCTCTCCTCTCTGGAAACTTCTCAATAGCCTTTTTAACGACACCACTTTCCCAAGTTCGCATTTCCTCTTCTATTCTCTTCAGTTCATCCTCCTTGAACACTTCCAACCCCTCCTTTTGATTTTTCGAGAAGATTTTATCAAAACGATGCCTTAGGTGTAGAATTACTCTCGAAAGGAGGAGTCGATATGTCGAAAGCCCTGGAGCTGGCGAAAAGCAAACGAGAAGAGATCGTGAAATTCATGAGTAGATTGATAAAAGCCAAAAGCTTATCCGGCCAGGAAAAAGAAGTCATCGATGTGATAGGAGAAGAGATGGAAAAAGTGGGTTTTGATGAGGTCAAAGTCGATGGTCTCGGGAACATCATAGGAAGGGTGGGAAATGGAAGATTGAAGATAGCAATGGATGCACACATAGATGTTGTCGATGTTGGGGATCCAGAAGCTTGGGAGAAAGATCCATTTTCGGGCGATTGGGACGATGAGTGGGTTTATGGAAGAGGAGCCTCCGATCAAAAGGCAGGCATGGCTTCTATGGTCTACGGTGTAAAAATCATGAAAGAGCTGGGACTTTTAGACGACTTCACACTCTATGTGACGGGAACAGTGATGGAAGAAGACTGCGATGGAATGTGCTGGAGGTACATCATAGAAGAGGATAAGATAAAACCCGATTTCGTTTTAATAACCGAACCCACTTCACTGCGCGTCTACAGAGGGCACAGGGGAAGAATTGAATTCAAGATAAGGACAAAAGGACTTTCAGCTCATGCGAGCGCACCTGAAAGGGGCATAAACGCAGTTTACAAGATGGCAAAGATAGTTTTGGAAATAGAAAAACTCAACGAAAGGTTGAAGAGCGACGATTTCCTTGGAAAAGGAACCATTGTGGTTTCTCAAATAGAGAGCGTGGCGCCTTCTGTGAACGCCGTGCCCGACCTTTGTACGATTCACATAGATAGGAGACTGACAGCCGGCGAAACAAAAGAAACTGCTTTTGAAGAAATAAGAGAAGTTTTCAAGAGAGCTGGCGTTGAAGACGCAGAGATAATAGAATTGGAGTACAAAGGAGTTGCTTACACGGGCAAGCATTATTCCATGGAAAAGTACTTCCCGACATGGGTTATGGAAGAAAATAGCCTTGTGGTGAGAGCAGCGAAAGAAACTTACAAAAAGGTGTTTGGCGATGAACCAGTAGTCGGTAAATGGACCTTCTCCACAAATGGCGTTGTCACGGCAGGAGTGTACGGAATACCCACTGTGGGTTTTGGTCCCGGAGATGAGAAATATGCACACGCACCGAACGAAAAAGTCAAAATAGAACATCTCGTCAAAGCAGCTGCGTTCTACGCCGAATTTCCAAAAACTCTGCTGAAGATTGTGGGGTGATCATTAGGGTTGCAAATAGGTAAATACTTTGTTGCAACATAGAAAAATGAAAAAACGGGGTTGTCAAACTAAGACTTCATATGATTAAATACAAAGGGCGAAAAATTTCATACCTTTGTAATAGGTGTAGGGGTTTATCCCCGATCTTTTTTGTCGTATAAAAACTCATCTACGAGGTGATAGGATGTTAAAGGTAAAAAGCGGAAAGAGGGAAAGGCTCTCCTTTGGAAAGATAAGAGAACCTCTTCCAGTACCCGACCTCGTTTCCATACAAAAAGACTCGTACAAGCACTTCTTAGAAGAAGGCCTCCTCAACGTTCTTAAAAAATTCTCTCCTATACAAACTCAGACGTCCAAGGACAAAAAGAGCGATAAGGGGTTCATGTTGGAATTCATATCAACCAGAACCGAAGAACCCCAGTTGGATCCGCTCGAATGCAAAATGAAGGGTTTGACTTACACCATACCCGTTTATGTCACGGCAAGGGTCACTGACCTCAGAACCGGAGAGATGAAGGAAGAAGAGGCGTTCCTGGGATACATACCCTACATGACGGATAGGGGAACATTCGTTATTAACGGAGCGGAAAGAGTAGTAGTATCGCAAATAGTGGTATCTCCAGGTCTTTACTACCCCGACGATTACATAGACGATGAGGAATACGGCGGTTACTTCTTGCCCGCAAGAGGAGCATGGCTCGAAGTGCTGCTCGACCCCTATGATGGGGTTTTATACACCTCACTCGACGGAAAGAAAGTCAACGCCTTTCTTTTCTTGAAAGCCCTCAAATTCGACACCGATGACGAATCCCTTTTCAAATACTTCCCAACCTGGCTCAACGCCGAAGATGAGGAAAATCTGCTTCTACACGTTGGTTCAATCATCCTGGAAGATGTCGTTGACGGCAATCAGGTTATAGCTCAAAAGATGTCCATTCTCACAAAAGAACTTGCGGAGAAAATCCTCAGATCAAATGTCAAAAAGCTTAAAATCTTACATCCCATAGCACAGAATACCTTCGAACAGATGGTCAGGGATGTGTTCGGTAAAAAAGGTGAAGAGATAGAGGGAAACGAGATATTCGGACTCGGTGAAGTAACATCGATAGATGCGTACTTAGAGATATTCAAAAAGCTCAGGCCAGACGAGCTTCCAAGGATAAACGCCGCCAAAAGACACATCCACGACATGTTCTTCTCCACGGAGAGATACGACCTCTCTGAAGTCGGAAGATATAAAGTAAACAAGAAACTCCAGGACATTTACAGAAAATATCTCGTGGAAGTCGAGGGAATGAGCGAAGAAGAGGCTTCAAAAGCCGTTTACGATGAAAAGAGCTTGACCTTAACAGTGACGGATATACTCCTCGCTATGAGACATCTAATTGATTACTTCGAAAGAAGGTACATGAATGACTTCGAAGTGGACCAATCAGAACTCAAAAAATTGGTCATGGTCTTTCTGGAGAAGTACTTGGAAGATCACCAAAGTGCGCCGTATGATCTCAGAAAATTCATGAGTATTATGAAGAAAAACTACGGAATAGAACTTGACATATCCGTATTCGCCGCCATGAGATATCTAACGGATACCAACGAAGAAGTCGTTCCAATACCGTTTGACACCAAGGACCATCTTGGAAACAAGAGGGTTAGAACGGTTGGAGAGCTCATTCTAAGAGAATTCGAAAGGACTTTCGCCAGAGCTCAAAGAGCGATCCAGGAAAGACTCGCTCTTTACAACAACCTCGCCTCCGTTAACATTCAAAGCCTCATCAACGTCAAGACGATAATAAACACCATTCACCAGTTCTTTGCCACCAACCAACTATCCCAGTTCATGGACCAGGTCAATCCACTCTCTGAGTTAACACACAAGAGGAGAATTTCCGCCGTTGGCCCCGGAGGTCTCAGAAGGGAATCAAAGGTCTTTGAAGCCAGGAATGTGCACCATTCTCAGTACGGTAGGGTCTGTCCCATAGAGACACCGGAAGGTGCAAACATAGGTTTCATCACCTCTCTGGCTATATATGCAAGAACAGACAAATACGGATTCCTCGTAACCCCTTATAGAAAAGTCAAAGATGGCAAGGTTTTAGACGAGATCGTCTATCTGACAGCAGATGAAGAGGAGAAATACAGGATAGCAACGGCCACTACGAAAATAGACAAGGATGGAAACATACTGGATAAGAAAGTTCTTGTTAGGTATGGTGAAGATATTCGCTTTGTATCTCCTGAAGAAGTCGATATGATGGACGTCTCACCGAAACAACCCTTCAGTGTTTCGGCATCCCTTATACCGTTCCTGGAACACGACGACGCCAGCAGGGCTTTGATGGGATCTAACATGCAAAGGCAGGCAGTTCCTTTGATAAAAAACGAGGCACCACTCGTTGGTACGGGGATGGAATCCGTCGCCGCGGCAAACAGCGGATATGTGATTCTCGCCAAACACGATGGTATCGTGAAAAAGGTCGATGCAAGAAAAATAATCATCCACAGAACTGATGAAAAAGGAAAGCCGATGTACGACGAAAAGGGAAATCCCGTGGTCGATGAATACAAACTTCTAAAGTTCGTGAGATCCAATCAGGATACGACTATAAACCAGAGACCCATAGTTGATGAAGGTGAAAAGGTGAAAGCGGGAGACCCGATAGCAGATGGCCCGGCAACGGATATGGGAGAGCTCGCGCTTGGGAAGAACATCCTCGTCGCATTCATGCCTTGGGAAGGATACAACTACGAGGACGCTATACTCGTAAGTGAAGAACTCCTCGAAAAAGACACCTTCACTTCCGTACATATAGAGGTATACGAGACGCAAGCAAGGGACACAAGACTTGGACCCGAAGAGATAACATCCGATATTCCCAATGTCTCCAAAGAACTCCTCAAAAACTTGGACGAAGAGGGAATCATAAGGATAGGAGCCTACGTTGTTTCAGACTACGGCGTTGGTTCTCAGGCTATACTCGTCGGTAAGGTCACGCCAAAAGGAGAGAGTGACACCACCCCCGAGGAAAAGATAATAAGGTCCGTTTTCGGAGAAAGGGGAAGGGATGTAAAGGACACATCTTTAAGACTTCCCCACGGAATAGAGGGAAGGGTAATAAGGGTAGATGTATTCGATAAGAACGACATACAAGACCTCGGCCCCGGGGTTTTAAAACTCGTCAGAGTATATGTGGCTTCGAAAAAGACTCTGGAGGTAGGCGACAAACTCGCGGGTAGGCATGGAAACAAGGGGGTCGTCTCCAGGATTCTTCCAAAAGAAGATATGCCGTTCCTTCCCGACGGAACCCCGGTTCAGATGGTTCTCAATCCACTGGGAATACCTTCGAGAATGAACGTCGGTCAAATCTTAGAAGCACAGCTCGGATGGCTTGCAAAACTCACCGGTCAGTGGTACACGACCCCGATATTCGACGGTGCAAAGGAGAGCGATATCCTTCCAGCACTGTATGAAGAGAGGAAAAAGCAGGGCCTCCATTACGGCGACAACGAAGCCGATCCGTCGGGAAAGGTCGTTCTGAGAGACGGAAGAACCGGTGAACCCTTCGACAATCCCGTGGTCGTCGGGTACATGTACGTTATGAAACTCATACACATAGCGAAAGACAAGATACACGCGAGATCCACGGGTCCCTACTCTCTCATACACCAGCAACCTCTGGGCGGAAAGAGCCACTTCGGTGGTCAGAGGCTTGGAGAGATGGAGGTTTGGGCACTGGAAGCCTACGGAGCCGCCCATACCTTGGCAGAGATGCTCACGATAAAGAGTGACGACATAAAGGGAAGGGCAGAAGCCTACAAAGCAATCCTGAAGGGCAGAGACATACCAGAGCCCGGAATACCGGAATCTTTCAGGGTTCTCATAAAAGAGCTCAGAGGTCTTGCCTTAGATGTAAGGCTCTACGATGAGAACGGTAACGAAATAAACATAGACAAGTACTGAATATCCCGAGGAGGGATAGCATGCCGGTAGGTACTTTCAAGAGGAGGATAGCCTCTGTAAAAATAGGTATCGCATCTCCAGAAACCATAAGAAGCTGGTCTTCCGGTGAGGTCAAAAAACCGGAAACCATCAACTACAGGACTTTTAAACCTGAAAGAGACGGGCTTTTCTGTGAAAGGATATTCGGGCCTGTCAAGGACTACGAGTGTGCTTGCGGAAAGTACAAGGGGAAGAAGTACGAAGGTGTCGTTTGTGAAAGGTGTGGAGTCAGAGTCGAATCGAGAGAAGCGAGAAGAAAGAGAATGGGGCACATAGAATTAGCAGCTCCCGTCGTACACATATGGTACTTAGAAGGAATCCCGAGCGTTCTCTCCACACTCTTGAACATGCCGCTTTCCGACCTCGAAAACATCGTCTATTATGGCTCAAAGAGAGTTATAGAAAGGGTATTCATCGTAGTCGATCCCAAAAACAGCCCCTTTGCAAAAGGAGACATATTCTACGAGAGTGAATATCTGATCTACAGCAAAAAATGGGATATCGGCGTTGAACAGGCTTTCATTATTCGAAATCCGAAATCCCCCGTGGTATCGGATATAGACGGCGTAGTTTCTGTAAAGACCGAAACCACTTCAGCAGGCAGAGAGATAACATGGATAACCGTTAGAAACGTAAGCAGAAGAGAAGTAAAACTGCACCCTGGGATGATTCTGCAGGTGAAGGAAGGTCAGGAAGTCTCAGAAGGAGACGTCTTGGTACCCGAAATGGAGGTTGAACCCATCTACGCGCCTTTCGATGGAAAGGTCGAAATAGACGATCTCACGGGAACGATAACCGTAAAACCCCCAAAAACCAGTAAAGAGTCACCCGTCGTATTCAACATACCTTACAACGCCAAGGTGCTCGTTAAAAATGGTGGCAAGGTCAAGGCGGGCGATCAGCTCACCACACATACTGTCATGAGCGCCATTACAGCCCCCACGGCCGGAAAAATCGCTTTTGGGAAGGACTTGAACCTCAGACCTCTCGAAGATGGAAACTACGAAGTCCTCACCGATGGAACACTTTACATAGAGAACGTTATAGAAGAAAAGAGATATCCCGTATTTGAAGGAGCTTTCGTGTATGTGAATGACGGAGATGAGGTGAAGTCCGGCGATCAGCTTGCGGATAGGTTTCTCTTCGAAGACGAATACCTCTCTTCATCCGAGCTTCGCGTCTTCGAGGAATACTACCCGACACTTTTCGAATACGAGGAAAAAACGGCAAACGACAGAGCTGTTGTAATGATAACCTCCATAGACGAAGAAGCATCCAAGGAAACCAACCTGAAGGTTGGAGACATAATTACCATGGCAGAGTTCGAGGCTTACAACACCATATATCCCGGAAAAATAGAAGCAGATCAGGGTGCGAGCGCTATAAAGAAACTCCTCCAAAATCTCGACCTTGAAAAATTAAGAGCAGAGCTCGAAGGGGAACTCAAGAAACTTCCGAAAAACAGTTCCAAAGCTCTGAAGATAAGAAAGAGACTGAAAATAGTCAAGGATTTCATAAAGAGCGGGAACAAACCTGAATGGATCGTACTTGAAGTGATACCCGTTATACCACCTGACCTGAGGCCAATGATCCAGATAGAGGGTGGAAGGTTTGCAACAACGGACCTTAATGAACTCTACAGAAGGGTTATCAACAGAAACAACAGGCTCCGCCGTCTCATGGACATGGGATCACCCGAGATCATTCTCAGAAACGAGAAGAGGATGCTGCAGGAAGCCGTCGACAACCTCATATACAACAGGGCTGATTCCGAAGGAGGAAGATCGAGGAGAACGGCGGTAAGGGATAGAAACGGAAGACCTCTCAAATCTCTCACGGACCTTCTGAAGGGTAAGAAAGGTAGGTTCAGAAGAAACCTTCTTGGAAAGAGAGTTGATTACTCCGGAAGAGCCGTTATAGTCGTCGGACCCGAGCTCAAGATACACCAGTGCGGTATTCCAAAGAAGATGGCGATGGAGCTCTTCAAGCCATTCGTTCTCGCCCGCCTCTTGGGTGAGGGAGACAGCTCCAAGGCCATAAGAAAGATGAAGAAAGCGATAATAGAAAAGGAAATGCCAGAAGCTTGGGAAGTTCTGGAAGAAGTCATAAAAGGGAAGGTCGTGCTTCTCAACAGGGCTCCAACCCTGCACAGGATGTCCATCCAGGCGTTCGAACCGAAGCTCGTTGAAGGTAACGCTATCAGGCTCCATCCCGTCGTGTGTCCTCCATTCAACGCGGACTTTGACGGTGACCAGATGGCAGTCCACGTGCCACTATCCTTTGCAGCGCAGGCAGAATCACGTCTCCTCATGCTCTCGAGGTACAACATAATATCGCCGGCACACGGAAGACCCATTTCCCTGCCAACACAGGACATCATAATAGGTGTTTACTACCTTACGAGCGTCGATGAAAGGTTCGAGAAAACGCCCCAAGATAAGATCAAATGGAAGTTCTCGTCCCCGAACGAGGCAATGCTCGCGTACTTCTTCGGTTATATAGATCTACATGAGCCGATAATAATAAAACTCAGCGGAAAGAGAATTAAAACCACCCTTGGTAGGGTGATATTCAACGAGATCCTTCCGTACGACCTCAGGGATTACAACAAGGTCTTCGGAAAGAAACAGATAAACCAGCTCGTTTACGAGACGTTCAAGAGACATGGTATTGACGCGGCAGCCGACCTCCTGGACGCTATAAAAGACCTCGGATTCCATTACGCAACTGTCTCCGGTCTGACCTTCTCTCTGAAAGACTTGATAAACGATCCTGAAAGAGAAAGACTCCTTCAGGAAGCTTGGAACAAAGTTGAAACCGTAGAAAACTACCACAGAATGGGATTCCTCACGGATGACCAGAGAAAGAGCGAAATAATAAGGATCTGGAGAGATACCACGGACAAGATAAGAGATCTGACATACGAAGTCTTGAGTCGCAATCCGTTCAACCCGATATTCATGATGGTCAACTCCGGTGCAAGGGGTAACATAGATCAGGTCAAACAGCTCGCAGGTATCAGAGGATTGATGATCAAGGCTTATGACCCCAGATCCAGAGAAATAAAATCCAGGATATTCAGGGGGCAATCGGTTTATGAGGCTCTGACCTTCGAATACCCCGTGGACAGAAACCTCAGAGAAGGCGTCAACATACTGCAGTTCTTCATTTCGACATACGGGGCAAGAAAAGGTCAAGTCGATACGGCTATGAATACATCCTTTGCCGGTTATCTGACAAGAAGACTCGTTGATGTGGCTCAATCCGTTACCGTTACAACCCCAGACTGCGGAACCCACGAGGGAATACGAGCTCTTGAACTGATTAAAGACGGAACAACGATTGAAAAACTGGATGGCTTCCTATTCGGAAGAGTCCTGGCAAGAGACGTACTCGATCCCGAGACGAAGGAAGTTGTTAAGAACCCAGAAAACGGAAAAGAATACACGAGAAACACTATGCTAAAAGACGACGACGCCAAGTTCCTCGCCGAATACAGAAAGAATGTGCCCGTCTCCTACACGATGGATTGGGATATAAGCGGAGAACTGGCACTCCCGAAACACTACGCAGTTCTCGCAGAAGAAATCGAGAAAGAAACCGAGGGAGAATTCTTCGAAATCGGTGAAGAGGTAACCTGGGATGTCGTAAAGGCAGCACGAGCCGCTGGAAAGTCCTCCATAAAGATAAAGGTATACCCGATTGTGGGCGCAGTTTATGCCAACAAACAGCCTCTGTGGGATAAGAAACACCAGCGTCAGCTTCTCGTCTACCAAGAACTCATAAGTCCGGAAGCGGCAAAGCTCGTCGAAGAGGACGGAATAAAAGAAGTTGCGGTGAGACCCGAGATAATCGTGCGTTCTCCTTTGACATGTGAGGCAGAACACGGTGTGTGTGCGGCTTGTTACGGTATGGATCTTTCCAACCACAAGATAGTCAATGTCGGTGAATCGGTCGGAATAGTCGCTGCCCAGTCCATAGGAGAACCCGGAACACAGCTGACGATGAGAACATTCCACGTCGGTGGAGTCATGGGTGCAAGCGACATCGTCAGCGGTTTGACAACGGTTGAAAAGACATTCGAACCCTATGCATTCCTCAGGGACGAAAAGAGCTCTTCTAAGAAGGGAATAAAGAAGTACTACGGATCCGAAGCGATACTTTCGGAAGTCGAAGGATTCGTTAAGGATATAAAAGAGGACGAAAAGGGAAGAACCGTTATATACGTCGAAGACTACGATGGAAACATATACGCATATGAATTGCCAAAGAAAGGAAGACCTAAGGTTGAGATTGGACAGAAGGTATTCGTTGGAGATCAGCTCAGCACCGGTGCAATTGTATGGTGGAAGCTTCTCGCTCTCGAAGGAGAAAAAGGCGTGCTAACGGCAATGAATCTTCTGAAGATCATAAAGAACGCTTACTTCCAGCAGGGAGTCGATATCCACGACAAGCACTTTGAAATCATCTTCAGGCAGATGCTCTCTATGGCGGAAGTTGTGGATCCAGGAGACACTGACTATCTGCCAGAGCAACTGGTGCCTCTTGTAGATCTAAAGAGAGTCAATCGGGAGATACTCACTGGAAACTCTCAAGTAGACGACAACAGAAAGAGAATCATAGGGAAACAGCTTGCAGAAAAAGTCATGTATGAGGAAGACAACGAGGTCAAGACTCTTGCGGAAGAAGGAGAAGAAGTCACAGAAGAACTGCTGGAAAAGATGATAAAAGCTGGCATAAAGGATGTGAAGATCAAAGTCAATACAGCTCTCGGAGACGAAATAGAAGTCCTGCAGATAGCTCCAAAGGAACCCGTGAGATACAAGAGAAGACTGCTCTCATTGAAAAAAGCTGCTCTTAACTACACAGGATGGCTGTCCGCTGCAGCGTTCGAGGAAACGGCGTGGGTGCTTACCGCAGCCGCAGTTGAAGGAAAGGTCGATATACTCAAGGGACTCAAAGAGAACGTCATCGTTGGACAGCTCATTCCCGCTGGTACAGGGCTCGATGCTTTCACAAACATACAGATCGTGGAAACACCGAGGGAAGCGGAGAAAGAAGAATTGGCATAAGGATTCGAAGGGGGCCTCCAAGCCCCCTTCTTTCAACGACCCAAACTCGACATCATAAACTCCAAGTGTTAGAATTTACCAGCCATGAAATATTTAATACTTAGCGACTTACACGTAGGAGATGGATCCGCAAAAGATGACTTCTATTACGATGACGAATTGGTAGAGCTTCTAAAAGGCTACCAAGATAAGTCTGTAACCCTAATACTCAACGGCGATATACTGGAGCTTGTGGAAAGCCAGGCTGTGAAAGAACTGGGGATGATTTCATTCTTTGAACTCATAGAAAAACTGGAACCTCACGTTATAGACAGTATAGTCGAAAACCATCAAAAAGCCTTCTCAGCCATCCGAGATTTTGCCAAAAGAAATCCCGTCATATACATAGCTGGAAATCACGATTACTACATTCTCAAAAACGAAAAACTCCAAACGAGAATAAAAGAACTGATAGGCGACATTGAGATCAAACCGTATCATTTCATCGAGGAACTCTCCACTCTTATAATCCATGGGAACCAATTCGATGTGCTCAACAGATTTATAAAAGACAAGAAAACCGGGAACTTGGTCCCTCCCTTGGGCGATTTCATCGCGAGATACATGATGGTGAATTTCGAGGAATACATCGAAGAAATCGTTCCAAAAAATGTCATAAGGGATTACGACAATGTAAGACCACTGCTGGACGTCTTCAACTGGTTTGAACATGTCACAGAACTGTACAAAATAGGAGAAGATCTTCTCGAGCTATGGATAAAAAACTTCTTGGAACTCATGAAGTGCACAACCGCCAAATATTGGCTGAAAAAGAACTATCCATTTTTGAGATTCCTATCCAAACTCTTCTTGAACAGATTGGGTGGTATGAAGTTAGGCGAAATGCTCGTAAGGCTCACGATGAAAATAAGGTCGTGGAGGAGAACGGATTATCTCGTGAAAGTCGCAAAGAAGATACTAATGGGTAAAAGAGGATTGAAAGAAGAGGACTTCTTTGGATATGAAGGAAACGGCATTCCAAAAGATCCCATCCGTGGCATCGTTATGGGACATATACACCACGCACAGTTAGAGATATTCCATGCCAACGGGCAACACAAATTCTACCTCAACACGGGCACTTGGAGGCCTGTGGTTGAAAGGATAAGAAGTGTTAAAAGAGGCTTTCAGAAAAAAGCCGAGCTCACCTTTGCCTTGCTCTCGAGAAACGGAAAAGATGTAGATATATCAATACACACCACGAACAAATTGGAAGAAATCAGTGTGTCTTAACGATCTTGCTGTGCATCTGGTTTCCACAGCACATTGGCCAAGGCCCGTCATCGAGTCCTTCCGTCTCATCGTAAACTCCATAAAATCTTCCATCCGTACTCCCAAAGGCAACTAAGTTTTTGAGAATTAGCGGAGATGACGTAACCTTACCACTCGTGAGATATTTCCATCTCAAAGTTCCATCCATCGAAAGAGCGTAAATGTATCCATCATCCGAACCGAAGTAGATGTTTCCTTCCTTCGAAACAGCGGGAGTAGATCTAATCTGAGCTTTCGCCATAAACTGCCACTGGAAATTCCCCTTTCTATCTAACACAACGAGCCTTCCATCCTTGGTGCCAGCCATTACCCTTCCGAAGGAATCGACAACAATTCCCGATGTTATATCGCTGCCCACATCGTATTTCCAAACGAGTTCGCCCTTCGTTGTGATCTTGTATATCATCCCATCGGCAGTCCCAAAGTAAATTCCTCCAACCTGATCACTCGCAAGGTAGGAAGTCACCCAAGAAGAAGCATGAAACACCCAGAGAACATTACCGGAATAAGATAGGGAGTAAATCTTTCCATCACTCGTACCGAAATATATGGCTCCTTCATTGTCAACCAGAATATTCGTGGTCGGCCAACCCGTGAATTGACGCGACCAAACGATCTTGCCATCTTCCACAGCATAGACCTTCCCATCTTCTGCACCAACATAGATTCTCTTTCCCAGAACTCCCACGGGCTTTGTGATATCCCCACCCAACTTCACCCTATCCACAAGCCTTCCATCAGGAGAAACGATGTACAAGTGGTTATCCCAACAGCCGATGACTATCCTTCCATCCTTATCCACAACGAGAGGAGCATTGATTAAAAATTTCGTCCTATAACTCCACTTGAATGTCCCGTTCAAATCAACAGAATATATCGTTCCGTTTATTGAGGAGAAGAAAATAGCTTCACCGTAAGAAACGGGAGAAGACCTTATCTCGGATCCTGCGTTATAACTCCAAAGAACCGTTCCGGGTTCCTTTGTCGGTATCTCTATGCTCCTGACCATTGCAAAAGACTTCGCTGATATTTCGGGGAAGTAATCCACGAATTTCAAAGACTCATGTTGATATTCATACACATAAAGTCCGTTATAACGAGCAACATAAACAAGATCTTTGTAAACGAACAAATCGCTGGTTCCAGGTCCAAAAGCCTTTTTCAAAACAAATCGCGGCTCTATCGGATCACTAACATCCACAACAGAAAGCTCTCCGTTTTTGAAGAGTATGTACACGTTGCTCCCAGAAGCTTTAACGACACGCAGGGGCTCTTCCAAGAGCTTGGTATAAAACAGTACTTTGGGCTTTGATATATCCGAAACATCTATTATGAAGAAAAGCCCTTTCTTTCCCACAACGTATATGTAATCGTTATAACAGGCGAGATCCTGAATAACATCGTCTTTCACTTCCAATCTCCACATGAGCCTTGGATCAGAGACCTTAAAGATATCGACCATTCCCACGCCATCGTTTTCAAAGACGAGAAGCACATGATTTTCGTCGAAGAAATGGACACTCTTCAAACTCTTGCCAGCGGACAGTGTTCCAAGAGGCTGGAACCGTGAATCCGTCAGAAAGAGAGCACTCCCGTGAGATAAGGCTATGGTCCTTCCGAAAACGTCAAGTGAATCCACAGTGTATGGGAGATCGTAATCTTCCCAAGAGCTGGCCTCTCCATTTTCATCGATCTTTAAGATTCTTACCTTCGAACCTTCCACAAGGTATACAACCCTACCGTAAACCATGATATTGTTAATGGTCGTATCAGACCTTATGTTTTGAATGATCTTTGGTGAAAACGGATCCGTTATATCCAAAACCACCGCTTTTTGAGGATTCTCCTGATACACGGTAATGGATGAGACAGAAAATGCAGCAACAACCAACAAAATAAGCGTGATAAAAGCAAACTTCTTCACAACTTATCCCTCCATCTTCAACTCCTTTTCCTTCTTCTGTGTATTATTACATAAAATGCTCATTACTACATATAGAAATAGGGGGTAAAATACTTCCTTGGATACACTCTGGGGAGGTACAAACGTGGAAAAGAGAAGAGTAGGCGCATTCGTAGCGTACGATGGGAGCAACTTTTATGGATATCAAGGCCAACCCAACGTCAGAACCGTTCAAGGAGTAATAGAAGACGCTCTCGAGAGAATCTTCAAATACAGGGTTTACACTCACGCAGCGGGAAGGACAGATGCTGGAGTGCACGCCTGTGGCCAGCTCGTAGTATTCGATTGCCCGAATCCTCGAATGAGCAACGAGGACATCAAAAACGCCATGAACGCCAATCTACCCTCGGATGTCTACGTACGGTCCGTTGTAGATCTTCCTCCCAAATTCAACCCGCGCGCCAACGTTAAAAAAAGGGTATACCACTACTATATACTCAACACAAAGACGCCCAATATCTTCATGAGAAAGTACACATGGTGGTTTCCATACAAGCTGGACACAAACGCCATGAGAGAGGGAGCAAAATACTTGGAAGGTGAACACGACTTCTCGGCATTTAGAAAGAGCGATCCGGACGACAGGAGAAGCCCCGTGAGAACTATATATAGGATAAGGATAATCAAGCTACGAAAAAACCTAATACTGATAAGAGTCGAAGGGAAATCGTTTTTGAGAAGAATGGTTAGGAATATCGTAGGTGCCCTTGTTAAAGTCGGAATCGGTGACTGGCAACCAGAAAAGATAAAGGAGGTGTTAGAATCCAAAGACAGATCGAAGGCAGCAGCTTCCGCACCCCCAAATGGGCTGTTCTTGTACTCTGTGCACTTTTAATGCAGACCGTAGCTTTCTCAATAAACATCATTTACAACGACGGTTTTCCCATATACATTTCCCAATCGACACCCACTCAAGAAGAGTCAAGACTCATATCAGAATGGAAAAAGGTCAGGTTCGTCTCGCTATGGTACGAAGGCCCTGAAGAATACAGAAAAACCGTCGTAAAGGCTTTGAGCTCCTGCGGAATCTTCTCAGGAGGTTCAATTCCCCTATACATAAAGCTTTACACCAACAACGATAACGCCGCCATTTGGATATGGCTGAGTGGCAAAACGTGGGACGATTTCGCCAGCCCTATAAAAATCAAATATCTGGAATCGGAGATAAAAAGAGCAATGAAAGAGCTCTCGCTTTGTGCGCAGGTGCCATCTCAAGGCTTCTTGGTGAAAATAGAAGACGGAAAAATTAAAACGGAGATAACCAAAGGTGCTTCTCCTATTCTCATAGAGAGAGTCGAACGAGAGAAATATGACGTTGTTGTAGACGGAGAAGCTACGAGCTTGACACTGGGTTTTCACGACATCGAAGGAAGGTTGGTCTTCATTGGAAAGAACATGAAAATAAGCACTGCAAAATTATTCGAAGGCGCTCAAATGGTATATCCAACCGAAAGTGGTTTTGTCGTTTACAAAGATGGGGTACTTAAGTATCCAGAAGGAACGGAGATTCCTGTACCATCTATTCCCGTTGGAATATGGAAAGATTGGATAGTTATGAGAAATCAAATCGTACACGATGGAAAAAAATACCCCATTTCAAGTACAGCTTTGGATCTTTACCGAGACATAGTTCTCTTCGCCGATGGCTCCATAGGAGACGTGGTGGGATCATGGAGGATGAAGATAGGTTGTCCTCCTTTAGAATGGCATTTCGACGGCAACAGCTTGGAAATTCTGGACATGTGCGGCTTTTATAAGAAGATCGATCTATACAGGAAAAAAGTATCTTACGAATCTCGATACGAGGCGAGCTACGGTTTTGACAAACTGGAGAGTTCCCTCCTAATAGGAGTCCCTGAAAAAGTCTTCTTCAAAAACTCATCTTTCACTGCTCCTGGATTCTGCGTCGTGAAAAATTCTATTTTGAAAGAGAAAGACTGTCTGAGATTGCACAACGGATATGCGCTCATCTTCAAAGATGGAAACGTCGAAGTCCTTGGAAAAGATCTGGAGTTTCGTGCAAAAAGCGTGAGGTTGATAAACGGTTGGCTCATGATAGTAGGGGATGAAGGAACATGGGCAGTAAGGTTGAGAAAGTAAGGCTGGACAAACTTTTAGTAGAAAAGGGTTTGGTGGAAACGCGTGAAAAAGCCAAGAGGTTGATAATGGCTGGAAAAGTGTTGGTAAACGGTGAAATTATCGACAAACCAGGAAGAGAAGTAATACCTGACGCCAACGTCAAGCTAAAAGAGGTTCAGAAATATGTTA
>JALWSA010000064.1:66448-92093 GCA_026993805.1 Thermotogaceae bacterium
TGTTAGCAGAGGAGGTTACAAGTTAGAATCCGCCTGGAAAAATTTCAAATTCGATGTTAAAGGAAAAACTGTCTGCGACATTGGGGCTTCAACCGGTGGCTTCACCGATTTTCTATTGCAGCTGGGAGCTAAAAAAGTGTATGCGGTAGACGTTGGTAGAGGACAACTCCATTGGAAGCTTCGTAACGACGAAAGAGTCATAGTGCACGAGAAAACAAACGCAAGATACTTGAAAGCAGAAACTTTGGGAGAGAGGGTCGATTTTGTAACATGTGATGTATCCTTCATTTCCGTCACGAAGATAATACCCGCTATAAACGACATACTAAAGACTGGAGGAGAAGCTGTGATTTTGGTAAAACCCCAATTTGAAGCAAACAGAAACGAAGTGAAAGGCGGCGTTGTGAAAAGCAAAAAAGTACATGTAAAAGTCATCGAAAAAGTAGTAAAATCTCTTGAGGATCTCGGTTTTTCGATAAGTGGAATAACCTACTCGGGCTTAAAAGGTCCAAAGGGGAATATCGAGTATTTCATTTATGCGAAAAAGATCACCAGTTCAGATAAGGTGGAGAGAGAGCATATCGAAGAGATTGTAGAAAAAGCACACAAAGCATTGGAGGGTAAAAGATGAAAAAGGTGTTACTTCTTATCACTGCTTTCGTAGTGACTGTTTTTGGTTTTTCTTATAACCTCATGCTAAATTTCATTCCCCGAGACTTCGATGCAGTACTTTTACTCCAAAACGCCTCCACCACATATGAAAGTCTCGATCATGTTCCGCTATTTCACTTCGTCCTGAAATCCGAGGGGCTTGCATTTGAAAAGCTCCTGTTGGATGTTTTAGAAGAGACGCAAAAGGAATGTGGGGTGGATAAGGACATACTTTTGAAATCCATATCACGCGGGGTCTTGCTGGCACTCAAAGGTATCACTCTTAACATGGAAGACATGACCTCCTTGGATCCCAATTATTACATCGACATCTTGAAAAACCTGAGTGCAAACTCCATTTTGGTCTTGCGCACGAACAACTACAAATCTCTATCAGAATTCTTGGCATCTCTGCTCAGCTTGAAACTCTCCAGGTCGGGTGAATTCTTCGTGTTCAATGACGAAAGTGTCACTTTTTTCGCGAAGTCCTTCAAAGGCTATATGATTTTAAGTGGATCGAAAACCACAATAGATAGGGCGATCTCTGCATTTAATACCCCAGAAGAGAGGTTAATAGATAAAAACAAAAACTTGAGAGATTTCTTTGAAAAGCACACCGAAAACCTCCTTGGTTTCTTCAATGGAGACAGCTTCAAAATAGAGATGGGAGTCAAGATAGAAAACGAAAAACTCAGAACGCTTTATTACACCTTCACGGCAAAGGTAGTAGAGGATAGATTGAAGGTCACCGTAGAACAAAGAGTCGCGGGAGATCTGGACTACGCTTTGCAATATCTGGAAGACTCCAAAGAAATGGAAAGTCTTCCAAAAATGGGAAATTACTTCATAGGAGTATCGGTCAAAACAGGACAAGAAGCCTTAAAGATGGTCACATCCTGGTTCTCTGGAAAGTCGGAAGAATTGGACAAAATGACCGAGATCACCAGCGATATATTGGATATATCCAAAGGTAAGGTTTACATAATGGGTGATATTTCCGGCGCAACCGATGTGATATACGCAGCCAAATTTTCTATCGATGAAAAGGAGCTGGATAAGATAGAAAAAACTTTATCAAAGTATGGAGCAGAAAAGTCGAAAGATGGATGGATCTTGAAATTAGGCGAAGGCAAACTCTTCTTCTATATGAAAGACAAGAAGCTCGTTATGTCAAACATCAGTTCTCAGGAATTCAACAGATATTATTCAAAAGAGAAGCTCAGGGATTACCCTCCATTCTCCTATTTGAGCTCCAAATATCCCTCAAAAGACATCACAAGGATATTCATAGATATAGGAAACATCATAGGAAGGCTCGTCGGGGTGAGGTACAGTTCCTGCATGATCTTCGTCCAGACATACGAGAAAGGAAAATTCATATACTCATTGGAGGTCATGTGAGATGCTAAAAATCTTCGATAAAAACGAAAGAACGTTGAAAAGATATAGAAAGATCGTCCAGAGAATCAACGACCTCGAAGGTGATTTGAAAAGCAAAACCCTCCACCAGCTTCAAGATCTTTCCGGTGAATTGAGAAAAAGAGTCAAAGACGGCGAAAGTCTGGATTCCAGAGTAGTGCAGGCGTTCGCATTAACAAGGGAAGTGGCGAGACGCGTTTTGGGAATGCGGCCCTTTGACGTTCAGGTGATGGGAGGGCTCGCCCTTCACGAGGGAAAGATAGCAGAGATGAAAACAGGGGAAGGTAAAACCCTCGCAGCAACGATGCCCGTGTACCTGAACGCTCTCGAAGGGAAAGGAGTACATGTGGTGACGGTAAACGATTATCTGGCGAGAAGAGACGCACTCTGGATGGGACCGATATACCTAACACTGGGTCTAAGGGTCGGAGTCATAAATCAACTTGGAAAGAGCTACGAAGTCGTATGGAAAGATAAGGAAAGAGCCATGAAAGCCATTGAAAAGAACATGAGCATATGGCCAAATGGCTTCGAGGGAGATGTACTCCCAGACGAGCTGAAGTCCAAAGAAGCCGAAGAGGCTTTCCAGGTAGAGCTCGTAGAGATATCGCGAAGAGAAGCATACCTTTGCGATGTTACCTACGGAACCAACAACGAATTCGGATTCGACTACCTGCGCGACAACCTCGTTTACGACATAGAAGACAAAGTTCAGCGAGGACACAACTACGCGATAGTAGACGAAGTGGACTCGATACTCATAGATGAAGCGAGAACCCCGCTAATCATTTCAGGCCCTTCAAAGGAAAGCCCTTCCATCTACCGTTTCTTCGCCCAGCTGGCAAAGGGATTCAAGAAAGATATAGACTTCATAATAGACGAAAAGGCAAGATCCATAATCCTGACG
The DNA here is from genome assembly GCA_026993805.1 of Thermotogaceae bacterium. Lineage (GTDB taxonomy): Bacteria > Thermotogota > Thermotogae > Thermotogales > Thermotogaceae > JALWSA01. The sequence continues at coordinate 69,426 of JALWSA010000064.1, forward strand.
GAAAAAGGCATAGAAAAAGCCGAGAAGAGACTCAGAGTCGATAATCTCTATGACCCCATCAATGTGAAGATGCTATATCACCTCCTCAACGCACTTAAAGCCCTTCATCTTTTCAAAAGAGACGTGGATTATGTTGTCATGAACAACCAAATAGTCATAGTAGACGAATTCACCGGAAGGCTTCTGCCGGGAAGGAGATACAGTGGTGGACTGCACCAAGCCATAGAAGCAAAAGAAGGAGTTCCCGTCAAGGAAGAATCCATAACCTACGCAACTATCACATTTCAGAACTACTTCAGGATGTACAAAAAACTCGCCGGAATGACCGGAACCGCCAAGACCGAAGAGCAGGAGTTCATTCAGATATACAACATGGAAGTCGTGGTAATACCCACTCATAAACCAATGATAAGAGTCGATCATGACGACCTCATCTACAGAACCGAAGAGGAGAAATTCAATGCCGTGGTAGAGGACATAGCCAAAAGGTACGAAAAGGGGCAACCCGTACTCGTTGGAACGACCTCCATAGAGAAAAGTGAGCGACTCAGCAGAATGCTCAAAAAGAGAGGAATACCGCACGAAGTACTCAACGCAAAGCACCACGAAAAGGAAGCTCAGATAATAGCAAAGGCTGGTCAAAGAGGCGCAGTAACTATAGCCACTAACATGGCTGGAAGGGGCACGGATATAAAGCTTGGGCCCGGCGTGGCAGAGCTGGGAGGACTGTATGTAATTGGAACGGAACACCACGAGGCAAGAAGAATAGACAACCAGCTCAGGGGAAGATCCGGGAGGCAGGGAGACCCGGGAGAATCGAGATTCTATGTGTCTTTAGAAGATGACCTTCTCAGGATATTCGGGGCAGAGCAAATAGGAAAGATAATGAACATTTTGAAAATAGAACCGGGAGAGCCCATATACCATCCCATGCTGACAAGACTCATTGTACAGGTTCAAAAGAAAGTAGAAGGAATAAACTTCTCAATAAGAAAATCCCTGATGGAGATGGATGAAGTTCTGGATAAACAAAGAGAAGCCATTTACTCTTTCAGAGATTACCTGCTAACGGAAGAAAACTATGACGACCAGATAAAGGAAATATTCCAGGATGTAATAGACAGGAGAATGAGCGTTTTCATAGGAAAAACAGAATGGGATCTGGAGGGTCTGGAAAACTCCTTCACCAGCTTCCCAGAAGAGATAGGAATAAAAGGGCTGAAAAGCGTGAAATTTTCAAAGGAAGAAGAGATAAAAGAATGGCTTTTTGAAAAGCTCTGGAACGCATACCAAGCGAAGAAAGAAGAGTTAGGAGAAGAATATCCAAGGATAATGAGATTTCTGATGCTCAGGATAATAGACGAAAACTGGAGGCAGTATCTGGAAGAAGTCGAACATGTAAAGGATGCCGCAAGGCTCAGGGCTTACGGGCAGAGAGACCCCATTCTGGAATTCAAAAGAGAGACATACCGTATGTTCGATGAAATGATGGCAAATGTCTTTGATACCATCTCAGATTGGATACTCAGGGTTAAGAAGATAAGTGAAGAAGCAGAAGAAGAGGCTAAAAGAGAAGTCGAGTCCGTCAGGGCAATTCACGAAGAGTTCAGCTTGGTAAGCAGAGAAATGCGAAGGAAAGCGGGTGACAGAAAACCCAAAAAGCGTTTCAAGGTGAAAAGATGAAAAGCCTTTTCATGCTGATGCTCCTTATCTCCATGGCCATGCTGATGAACTCTTGCATCCCTTTGGATGGAACCTCGCCTTTCGCTCCTCTTCCATCTGTAAACGCTCAGGTTCCAAGCGAAATTCTGAGCGGTAGGGTATTGAGGGTAAACGTGAGTTCAGAAACGCTTAGGACAGTTAACGCTTCACTCTATAAAGACGGGGTGAACATTTGCAGCCAGGAGCTGGATCTGAAAAACGGAGAAGCTTTTAAATGTGCCGTTCAAAATCCCGGTACATATCTCCTGAAGATAGCTTGGAAGACATGGAAAATAGAAGTCAAAAAGCCCAAGCTCCAGATATTCATATGGATGGCAGCGGACAACTCTTTAGACAATTACAGCCAATATGACTTATCAGAGATGTTCCCCCTTGGAAATGACATATCAATAGCCGTATCAGCGGACAGAAAGGATTCTCCCGGAAGTGATATATTCTTTGCGGATCAAGAGGGCAGTGAGGTTCTTTTGAAAACAGTGGCTGAGCAGGATTCGGGAAACATCAAATATTTAGAAGATTTTGTAAAACAATATTGGGTGGATTCAGAAAAACACATCCTCGTGATATGGAATCACGGAGGTGCATGGCTTTGTGATTCGCTCTTTGAACCGACAAAACTCGTTTCTGTCGATGAGACCTCAAATAGCGCTTTCACAACAAAAGATCTGAAAGAACTTTTGACAACGTTAAAAAGCTCCGGGTACACCTTCGATGCCCTGGGCTTCGACGCGTGCTTGATGGGATCGTTGGAAGTGCTCTACGAGCTTCGCGGACTCGTCAAATACGTTGTGGCATCTCCGGAGTATGAACCAGGCTACGGCTGGAACTACAACTTCCTGAATAAAGGATTCACAAACCTTGAAAATTTCCTGAAAGACATCGTTCTTTATTATGGAGACTTCTACAAGTCGATATCAAACATCTACCCGGTATCACTCGTTATATACGACCTAAGCTACATAGAAGAGGTTGCAAGCGCCATAGATTACGTCGCCAAAAATTATGCCACTCAAACCGTATTAGATTACGCGATAGGTGCAAGATTTTTGGATTACAACGATAATTCGTGCAGAGCGCCAAGAAATCTGAAAGATGCCCTTAGTTCCCTTGGGTTCATAGATTCCGTTAAAAGCTCTTTAAACGACCTGGTCTACGATTACACCACCTTGAAAGGAGGAGCAACCACTGCGAGCATTTTCTTCCCTCAACAAATCCACGATGAAGTGGTTGAAGATTACCTGACACTCGATTTCTCAAAAGACACGAAATGGCTGGACTTTCTGGAGGAGATGCTCAAATGATACTCGTTGACACGAGAAATGTCATTCCTATCTCTGTCACCGGTCCTTACTGTCCCATGAACTGCAAACATTGCGGTGGGGTTTATCTGAAACATATGATTCCAATCAACAAAATGGAAGACTACGCGAGGCAGGGAAACAAAGTCTTCCTAATAAGCGGTGGGATGCTCCCAAACGGCGAAATTCCATTCAAACCACATGAATCGACTTTAAAGAATCTGAAAGAAAAATACAAGCTCAGGTATAATTTTCACATAGGTTTTCCAGAGAAAACCCCAGAGATTGTGAACGAACTTGCCGATGTCGTCTCGGCAGACTTTTTCGCAGATCCCGAAGTAATGAAGGAAGTGTATGGACTTAGCAGAGCTCCTGATCAGATTTTGAAAATCTTAAAGGGTTTCTCAAAACCAGTCGTTCCCCATGTAACCATCGGAATACTCTGCGGCAAGATTTCCCATGAGCCCAAGGCCCTTGACATCCTTAGCGAGAATTTCGATTCAATCGTACTCAACGTTTTCATACCAACTCCTGGTACTGCTTACGAAAATTGTCCCGCTCCCGATATAAGCGAGGTCACAAAACTCTTCAAAGAATCCAAGAAAAAGTTCAGATTCGTTTTCTTAGGTTGTATGCAGCCAAAGGGAAGTTACAGAAAAAAACTCCAAGAAAGGCTTTATTTCATAGACGGCATAACGAAACCCGTGGTAGATGGAGAGAGAGAACTCGATTGCTGTGCTTTCAGCCTTCTCAGACTAAAACTCCGTTCCACTTCCTGAGAAACTTTCCGAGGTTTTCGTATCCTATCATTTTGACGAGCTTGATGAAAACCTTAGCCGTGACTATAGCATCATCGAGCGCCCTGTGGTTTATCCTATCCGTCAGTGAAAATCTTTTGGCGAGCCATTCGAGAGATTTTGGTCGTCTAAAAACCTCTGCGGACAGTTCATGGGTATCTATGTAAAAAGGACTGAGGGGAAATTCTCCAACTTCCTTTGCAGCGAAATCGAGAAAAGTGAGATCGAATTTGCCGTTGTGGAAGACCGGTACCATTCCGCTCAAATACTCTCTTATTTTGGGAAAGACCTCTTCCATGCTCGGCGCTTCCATAACGGACGTGTTACTTATTCTGTGTATCCTTTCGACAAGAGCTGGAATTCTAACCATTGGATTCACTAAGCTCACAAAAGCCTTTTCAACTATGATCTTCCCCTTGTAGATTGGAATCATGGCTATTTCGACTATTCTATCTCCCTTTTCCGGATCCGTTCCCGTGGTCTCAGTGTCCACAGCACAGAATACCGTATCATCCCAATCCGTCATTGAAATCACCTTAACTTCTGGAGTAGGTCAAACTCCGCGGAGGAGAGGAGATCCTCCGCGGAGATCATCCAATCCTGAATTGAACCTATTCCATAAACGAAGTCTGGTTTTTTGAAAACGTTCTCTCTAACGTACTCCTTCGTGTACTTCCTCACAACTCTCTTAACAAAAACCTCAGCTCCCTCTCTATCGGTTCCAGGAAGAACGACGACTATTTCGTCTTCAGAAATCCTGAAAGACTTATCGGATTTCCTGCTTCGCACATTTAACACCGAAACGAGTTTTCTCATCGAGGATGACTCTTTCTCCAGAACCCTGAAGATCACAACGCTCAGTGGGAGCGTATACCTCCTTGATTTCATAAACTCCTCATCTAAAACCGTTTCAAAATCACCGGACTGTAGATATACAGAGTAAAGTTTGAGTCGTATCTTCAAAACTTTCTCATCAAAATCAAGGGGAATTATGTCTATCACGTTGTCTGGTATATTCGCACCACATTCTCCCACGATGACCGTGGGTTTGTAAGGATGGGGCTCTTTTGAAAATACCAGATTCGCTTCATCCTCGGATGAGACGAACCATCCCGCTTCTTCCAACACGTTCTTCAATTTCTCTCCAAGCTCATCCGATAAATCAACATAAGCCATCATCTTTTCAGGCCTCCACTAACTTTAAGAAATACTCATGCACCCTGAAATCTCTCGTGAGTTCCGGATGAAAAGAAGTAGCCATAATGTTTCCCTGTCTAACGAAAATCGGTGCTCCCTCGTATTCCGCGATTACCTTTACATCTCCTCCAACCCTGACTATCTTGGGAGCCCTTATGAAGACCGCCCTGAAAGGTTTCTCACCAAGCTCCGTGATCTTTATATCCACCTCAAAGCTCTCAACTTGTCTCCCATAAGCGTTTCTCTCGACATCAACATCTAACAACCCCAAAAGCGGCTGATCATGACCCACGACTTTTTTGGAAAGGAGTATCAAACCGGCACATGTTCCGTATATCGGCATCCCTGCCTTTGCCTTTTCTACGATGGGTTCTCTTATTTCGACTTCCTTCATTATTCTGCCCATAGTCGTGGATTCTCCACCAGGTATTATCAGACCATCAACGATCTCGAGGTCCTCGGGGAGTTTGACGACCACGGTTTCCACACCCATGGCTTGAAGGACCTCAACGTGTTCCCTGAAATCCCCCTGAAGTCCAAGGACCCCTATCTTCAATCTCACCAGCCCCTTTCTTGCATCTTTACTTCAAGTTCGTTTATATCGAGACCTTGCATAGGCTCACCTATATCTTCAGAGACCTTGAGGAGAACTTTCGGATTATCCCAGTACGTTACTGCAAGAACTATCGCCCTCGCCATCTTCCTTGGATCTTTGCTCTTGAATATTCCAGAACCTACGAAAACACCGTCTGCGCCAAGCATCATCATCAAAGCGGCATCAGCGGGCGTAGCCACACCTCCAGCTGCGAAGTTCACAACGGGAAGTCTACCAAGTCTTTTAACTTCCCTGACGAGCTCCACGGGTGCTCCCAATTCCTTGGCTTCTTTCACAAGTTCTTCTTCCGGCATGTTCACAATCTTCCTGATCTCATCCTGGACTCTTCTCATGTGCTTGACGGCTTCAACTATGTTCCCAGTTCCCGCCTCACCTTTGGTCCTTATCATAGCGGCTCCCTCTGCAATCCTCCTGAGAGCCTCCCCGAGATCTCTTGCACCGCACACGAAAGGAACCTTGAACTCATGTTTATTTATATGGAATTTATCATCTGCAGGGGTTAAAACCTCGGATTCATCTATGAAATCGACTCCGAGTTCTTCGAGAATTCTCGCCTCGGCTATGTGGCCTATTCTTACCTTTGCCATAACAGGAATGGAGACGGCTTCCATTATCTCTTTGATCTTCTTAATCGATGCCATTCTGGCAACTCCACCGGCTTTCCTTATGTCGGCGGGAACCCTCTCAAGAGCCATAACGGCTACCGCACCGGCTTCCTCAGCGATCCTGGCCTGCTCTGCATTGGTAACATCCATGATAACTCCGCCCTTGAACATCTCGGCAAAGCCTTTTTTAACTACCCACGTACCTTTATAGATATCCATCTGACCTCCCTCCCTTCCGTACCCTTAGCATGTTATTTTAACACTAAACTTCCAAACTAATCACTCTTCTTCCCAATAATTCTTCGGAACGAGCTTCAATCTTGGGTTTTCTATTTTATACCTTCCAACCTTTGCACACGGTTTACCATTGACCTCCACGATATCTGCGGTTATGTCTATCTTATTCCTCAGAAGCCTCGAACCGACACCATAAGCATCCGCCGGAACCTGTAGCTTCTCAAAGAGCTCTATTTTCTTCTCATCAAAGCCACCTGAGACCACTATCTTCAGATCCTTCAATCCAACCTTGTCGAATTCCTGGCGCGCCTTCCAGACAAGCTCGGGACAAACTCCCAGAGAAGATTCATCCTTTGGAGCCACCGATTTGTCCCTGAGATCGCTCGCCGTATCAAACCTCACTCCCCAAATCCTGCCTTTTCCGGATCCTATTATCGGTGATGGATCGGTAACACCGAGTTTAAACGGCTTTCCAACGACTGTTTCATAGAATTTCTTCACGACGCGAAACGTCGTACCTATAACGTCGTTGTCCCAATCCACGAGAACAATCCTGTTAACATGCTCCTCAACGTGCCTATCAAAAGCGATCGCAGCATCTTCCGTGCTACCACAATAAGCGGCTATGAGAGCGTGTGGCATCGTACCCGCCGATTCAACTCCCCAATAATCCGCATTTGCATCCGTGGAAACCCCGAAAGCCCCTGCCTTTAGCGCCGCGTATCCATCTGTTGCCTGGACCCAGTAGTGATCGAAACGAGCGCTGAAAAAGAGCACTGGTTTCCCTCTCGCCGCCCTCACAACTTTCTTCACAGCGGTTGCAGTACTCGTGGCTCTTGCTATGACTCCGAGCAAGACCGTCTCCAAGTAACCGAAATACCTTGGATCACCTTCTATGGTCATTATGGGCTCCCTCGCTTTAGCTTCTTCTCCATCGTAAAGCGCTTTGACCTCTATATCTTCCCATTTATCCACCCAGAGTTCCGCCAGATTCTGCTTTATAATCCACTTATCCTTAGTCAGTGCAACGACCTTCGAGATCTCGAACTCCGATGCCGCTTCCTGTATCTTCCTCTCTACATCCAACATGTCCTCAAAGAGCTTCCTCGCTCTATCTTCGTCCTTGTAATAACCCGTGCCGTACCTCAGAATTGCCAAAGCTTCATCGATGCCAACGACTGTGGCATCTTTTCTCGGAAAGAATTGATAGTAAACATGAACCTTTCGATCATCCCTTTTTAAAACTTGAACGTATCTCAGAAAATAAATGTCAGAGTAATACCCGTTCCTTATCTTATCTATAGGAACCTTGAAAACCTTAGGATGTAGCCTCTTTCCCATAAGATCACCTCTCATATTATTTCAGCCCCAAGGACCTCTTTCATCTCACGCAGAGCGAACTTGTGAAGCTCTTCATCGTAAGAAGCTACCCCATCTTCATGTACTCTCCCCTTTACGTCTCTGTTCCTAAGCTCTTCAACGTTGAACAAAACGCATATGTGAGTCACTACTCCCACAACGTCGAACTCATCTACTCCCAAACGTTTTATCAGGTCATCGAAATCCGTTCCGTAAAAAGCGCTGAATCTCGTCTTTCTAACAGTGTAATGCTTCTCGTAGCCGCGCAGGGCATCTTCTAACTTCTCTGTGAGCCTCGCACCCTCACTCCCTGCAACACAATGCTTGGGCCAAACTTTGAACTCCTCATCATCTTCATCGTGCCAATCCTGGGTTGTTATTATCGGCAAATTTTCTCTTTTGAATTCCTCAACAAGCTTGATTATCGGATCTATTACCTTCTCCGCACCCTCGAAATACAAAGCACCGCTGGGATCTACGAAATCCCTTTGAAGGTCTACCACAAGAAGCGCCCGCACTTTCCCACACCTCCCGTAGTATTTTACATCAACAGCCATCACAAAAACGCATACTCTTGCTTTGTTAGAAAAGACTTCCAGTGAGATAATAGCATTCGTGAACCAAAATGTTCAGGAGGTGAGAACGTGCTAAAGGTAGGACACTGGAAAGATGTAGAGCCCGAAATCTACGACAGCAAGGATGCAAAAGCCGAAAAGAGAGTCCTTATCGGAAGGAAACTCGGGGCCGAGAACTATGTGATGAGGCTCTTCACACTTCCGGTTGGAGGGTACACTCCTCACCACACCCACGACTGGGAGCACGAGGTATTCGTTATAAAGGGGAAAATCGAGCTGAGAGGTGAAGAAGGCGAAAGTTACATCCTCGAGGAAGGAAACTTTGCGTTCGTTCCACCAAACGCACTACACGGATTCAGAAATGTGGGAGATACGGAGGCACAGTTCATATGCGTGATACCCACGAAGGGTGGGGAATGATCACCGAGTCAGAGTCTTGAAGAAGAGAGTCTGTCCTTCTTCACTCTCTGTCAAGATGTATCTGTGAACCCTTCCCTTTATCTCCAATCGCCCAAAAACGGGATGGGGGGCTTCAGGAAGCCTCCCATCTTTTAGAGCTCCTTCAAGTTCAGCGGCGTATCTTCTCACATCTTCCCTTTTGGCCTCTCTTGGCCTTCCGCCACGCTCTGTAATGTCTTTCTCAAGCGATGCAATGTATTCCGCATCCTGCACTTGATCTGCCAAGTTTTTGAGTTCTTCTAGCATCTCTTTCAGATAAAACCCAAAGATGCCTGCCGCCATCGAAGCTATCGTGTCAGTATCCGTACCTTTCTCTGAAGCTGCCCTCAAGAGCCCTTCAAAGGGATTGTCTTTGAATTTTTCGAATATGAATATCGCACATAAAACACTGCTCATCGCCATCCCAGGGTTTTTGTACTCTCCAACGTGCTTACACCAGCTGCTGTAATCCTGAAAATCTTTCATCTTTTCAAAAAAGCCAAAAAAGACCATTTCATTTTCCACGAATCCATCAACGTAGTCTTCCTTTAATCCCCTTTTCCAACTTTTCATGATCTCATCTTCCTCTATGAAGTCTTTTGCGATATCAAATGCATCAGATATAGCCCTTTTTAGATCCTTTATCTCTTCTCTCGAAGAAAACTGAGCTGTGGCCAGAGCAAGACTCCCAACGAGAGCTATGGGATTTCCGTGGGTTATTATTGTCGAACGCACGACATCTTTCACAAGACCTTCCAAATCTCTGTGGATCAAAACGAGCGGGGAAATCCTCATAGCGGCACCATCTCCACCGGCATCTTCATAACCGGGATAGTAATTGGAATACCATTGAATCCTCGGGGAGATCAGATTAAAAGCAGCTCTAAGTGTGGATTTGCCTGCCCCTCTTTGATAATAAATCCAAAGAGGAAGCTCAATGTACGCAAAATACTCGGGATGGAACTTTCCCTCCCATATAGATCTCGCGATCGAGAGGGTGAGCTGCGTGTCATCGGAATATTCCCCAGCCTTTATTGAGAAATCCCCAACTTCGAAAGACACGAAACCATCGATCTTTCCTGAATAACCACATTCAACGGGAAAGCCGAAAGCATCTCCCACCGCGATCAATTCCATGATCATTCTATCTTCACCCCCTTCGAAAGATGGTATCATACACCTTGAGGGGGAATAAAAATGCTCGTTCTTTCAAGAAGAGTCGGAGAGAGTATACTCATAGGGAACGATATAGAGATCACCATCTTGAAGATAGATGGAGGGGCGGTGAAAATAGGTATAACTGCCCCGAAGAGCTATAAGGTCTACAGAAAGGAATTGTACGAGAGAATCATGAAAGAGAATATAAGGGCTTCCGAGGCGAAACCCGTGAATATAAAAGGGGTGTTTGAAGATGGTCAAAGTGACAGAAAGTCTGATAAGACATCTGGAAGAACTGAGCAAGGTAGGACTGGATGAAGACGAAAGGGAAACGCTGAGAAAAAGCCTTCAAAAGATTTTGGACTATATGAAAACCCTCGACGAGGTCGATGTGAGCGGTATAAAACCCATGTACACCCCTGTAGAAACGACCACACCTATGAGGAAAGACGAGGTGAGAGAATTCCCGGCGGAAGAAATAAAGGAGAACTTCCCGGAAAAGGAGAAGGACCACGTAAAAGTCCCGCCGATAATAGGTTAAAGGGTGCGGAATACGAGGAAATCGCAGCGAGGTTCCTGAAGAGAAAGGGATATAGGATCTTAGCGAGAAACTACAAAACCCGCCTTGGAGAAATAGACATTATAGCCTTTAAGAAGGGAACGCTCGTCTTCGTCGAAGTCAAGGGTGGCAAGGGCGATCCCAGATTCAGAGTCGATAAATCTAAAATGAAGAAGATCTCCTATGCAGCTCACGCCTATCTGAACAAATCAAACCTATTGATCAAAGAAGTTCGTTTCGACGTCATAGAAGTAACGAGAGAGGGTATTCTCCATATAGAGGGGGTATACGAGTGAAAGTAGTGGGAGTGAATAAGAAAGCCCAGAGAGACTTCGAGATACTGGAGAGGATAGAAGCGGGTATAGCGCTTAAAGGCACCGAAGTCAAATCCCTACGCGAGGGAAGGGTTTCATTTAAAGATTCTTTTTGCAGGATAAAAGATGGGGAAGTATGGCTTTTGAATCTCCATATAGCCCCATACGATCATGCTTCAAAGGTCTTCAATCACGATCCGGAAAGACCGAGAAAACTGCTCCTCCATAAAAGAGAGATAAAAAGGCTAACGGGAAAACTCCAAGAAAGGGGTCTCACCCTCATTCCAACGAAGATATACTTCAACGAAAGAGGCATAGCAAAAGTAGAGCTGGCATTGGCAAGAGGAAAGAGAAAATACGACAAAAGAGAAGAGATAAAGAGAAGAGAAATGGAAAGAAGAATGAAGGAGTACATGAAATATTCGAGGTGACTATGCAGCTTTTTCAACTCTATTTTTTCCGGCACTTTTTGCCTTGTACAATGCCGAATCTGCATCTTCTATGAGCTCGAGCACTGTCCTGTATCTCTTGGAATTTACTGTGCTTGCGGCTCCGATACTCACCGTTATTTTCAGTCCTCTATGTATCTTGCTCCAGTCGTATTCTTCCACTTTCTTTCTGAACCTTTCCAAAGCTGCGGCGGCACTATCGAGTGTGGTGTTAGCCATGGCCACGAGGAATTCCTCCCCACCGTACCTGCCAACAACATCTACTTCCCTAAAGGAATCCTTCATCAACCTCGCCAACTCTCTCAAAACCTCGTTCCCAGTCAAATGGCCATAAGTATCGTTCACCCTTTTGAAGTCGTCTATATCTATCATTCCCACCGACAAAGGATTGAAACTCCTTCTGGCAATGGAAAAGTACTCGGTGAGCTTATCCATTAGTGCCCTGAAGTTCAAAAGGCCTGTGAGTTCGTCATAGCGTGCCTGCTTAACGGCAGAAGCGAAAGACATCGTTAGCTTGAACAAATCACCCAAATTGGCCACAATGTCAGAGATCAACTCCTTATCGCTCTTACCCAGACTCTTGTCTGTGGCCAGAATTCCCTGCTCCCTTCCAGTTCTATCTCTGAAGATGAAAGGAAGCAACTCTGGAACCTCTTTACCCCCAACACCATCTCCTATGATCTTCCACTCGAACGGAACAACAGGTCTGCTGAAGATGGAAAAGAGCTTTTCCCTAAGTTTCTCGGCATCCACTTTTTCACTCTTTGTCGATACAAAAAGTCTTCCCTCTTGTGGATCTAACGCCATTATGACGACATAATCGGTCGGAACTATCTGATACACCAGATCCGCGAGCTTCCAGAATATATGCTCCTCATCCGAAAGATAATTGTAAAGCGCATAAACCTCGTTTTTTATGGTTTCTCTGAGTATTATGTTTTCCAGAAGATAGGTCACTTCCTCATATTTGGGTTGGCTTCTTCTGCTGATTCCCAAGCGAGCGAAGCGGAAATCTTTCTTCATGTAGCTTTTGACATCCTTGATTAATTTATCGGGGTTCCCACCTTTTTGCATGAATCCATCGGCGCCGGCCGTAGTCGCCCAAAACCTTGTTAGAGTCTCACCAAGGGAGGTCATGATGACTATACCAACATTTCTGAAGGCTTCTTCATTTTTCAAGAGTCTGCACAGGGTATACCCCTTCATCTTCGGCATCTCTATATCTGTGAATATCAAATCCGGTTCGACTTCAAAAGCCATATTGTATCCTTCTAAGCCATCGGACGCGTAAAAAACCTCTCCTCCTGCTTCTTTAGCAGCGTTTCCAACTAGCTCCCTCCAAAACATGCTGTCATCAACCACGAGAACCCTTTTCATATCCACTCCTCCAAACTCTATTCATTAAACTTTCTATATAAAGTACCATCTCATTCAAATTACGTTTCATAGCTCTCGGAAGTTCTGCACCAATGGCATTTGGCAAATACGAAAACTGAGCATCCTTCTGTATTATAACCACTCCTCCCATACGCAAAACATCTTTGGCACCAGAAATGCCATCCCTTCCAAGACCTCCCAAAACCATCGCTACAACATTTTCCCTCAATACTTTGGAAGCACTGCTGAAAAGTCTATCTATGCTCGGAGCTACGATGGATTTTGACGGGACAGCCGCTACCCTCATTCCGTGTCTCAAAATCACGTCTTTTCCACCACTCGGTATATAAATCTTGCCTTCCTCAAGCTTCATCTCTCCATCGAGTAAAACAACTTCCCAGGGAATCTCTGACTTCAACCACTGCACAAAACCTTCCATATGCTCCGATATGTTGTGCTGAGCAACGACAACGGGGACCTCCAACCTCTTAACTTTTCTAAAAAGCTCTTTCAAAGTAGAAGGACCACCAGCTGAAACTCCTATGATTAGCACTTTCATGAGAGCTTTCCCCTTAAAAACTCCAATACTTCCCCTAAATCTTCACTCTTCTCAACAACCGCATCGGCTCCAGATCTCACAACATCTTCCATGATGTCCTCTCTTCTCTCAGTACTCAATATGACTATAGGGATCCTCGAAAACCGCTTCCTCAGATTTTCAACTATTTCAAATCCTTTCCCATCGGGAAGGTTGATATCAACTATGGCGGCATCGACTTTGGCCCTATCCATCTCCACCAAAGCCTGCTTCACACTCGAGCAGCCCACCACGTGATAACCCTCTTTCTCCAAGGTTTTCTCAATGACCATTCTCGTAAGGGGTGAATCTTCAACTACCATCACGAGCTTTTCCGCTACTTTTCGTGTCTGACCAGCCCCCAACTCAGAGGGATCCAGAACTGGAACAGGATACTTTTCTATGCCAGTAAGAAAACCTTTAACACCCGCCACCGACAACCTTGAACTCCTTATTGGAGCCTCTCTCAAGCCCAGGACCTCATCCACGGCAACTGCGGCACCCTTGCAAACGACCACCAAATCGACCTTGCCAGAACCCAGATCCTTGAGCTCCCAAGTTCCACTCTCACATGCAACATAAGCCTTACCTTTTTCCTCGAAAACGACGAAATTGTTTTCCACACCCGAAACATCAGAAACCTCTAAAGCGAACAAATAACCTGACCTCTTCAAAAGCAAAACCTTCTTTAGATATTTCTCGAGTGGAAGTTTTATTCTAAACCTTGTAAACTTTCCTACCTCGCTCTCTACCTCTATACTCCCTCCCCTCATTTCTATAAAATTCTTAACAGCGTCGAGTCCCACTCCCCTCCCAGCTTTCATGTTCGCCTTATCGAGAGTTGAAAACTGCGGATAGAATATGACTTGATATGGATCCGATCCCTCTATCCCCAGCTGCTTGGCCTTCGAAAGGACGGCATCTTTATCTATACCTCTTCCATCGTCTTCCACTATAACTTCCAAAACTTCACCAACTATCTTGGCTTTAAGCTTAACCACTCCAACCTCGTCTTTACCCGCTTTAACCCGTTCTTCCGGGGATTCTATGCCATGAACTATCGCGTTCCTAATCATATGTATCAAGCAATCTCTGAGAACATGGGCATCCGATCTGCTAACCTTAGCCCCCTCAACATCCAAAACCAACTTTGCTTTCTTCCCGAGTTCAACAGCATCTCTGAGAACGGTTCTATCAAAGCCACTGACCAGATCACTCATGGGAACGTACTCCAGATCTTCGTATAAGCTCAAAAGCCGCGACCGTAGCGTTTTTAAGGAAATCAAAGCCATCTCGATCTTTCCCACACTCAGATGACTCTCCAGTTCCACCGTGTAATCTATGACTTTTTCAAGCAGATCCTTGTACACCTTCGAATATTCAAAGATCCTCTCTTCCTCGCCCTTCTCCTTGCCTCTCAATATCTCCTCTATTCTTTCCATATCATCTTCGGTGAGGTCAGAAGTTTTGCTCACAACCAGATCCAAGACTTTGCTGATCCTACCGACGACCTTCACATCAGCTGTGGTTCCCCTCCAACCCTTTACTATGTCCTCCAGACGGTGGAACATCTTTTGAAAATTCCTAAACCCCACAACGCTCGAAGATCCCTTGAGAGTGTGAAAGATACGGAAGACAGAATCGACACAAACCCTCTTCTCTGGGCTCTCCATGAGCTCCATCAGACATCTCTGCGCTTCCTTTACCTTCTCTTTCAATTCGCTGGAAAAGAGCTTTTCAAGATTCATCGTATCATCCCTTTTACTTCCTCGACGTCCAAAATTCTGATCTTCTTCCCCTCGACGTCCACAAATCCCCCGCCCTCTAACTTTTCAATCTTTCCCCTTGAAAGCTCCAAATAGGAGCATAGGATTGCCACATCTTTCGTAACTATGACCCATTTAGGCTTGGTAACCTTCATGACTTCCACGACGGGGTACACGCTCTTGCCACTCTCCACGAATCCACGCACTTCTCCGATATCTATCCGATTCATCTCCCCGATTTCCAACACTTCTTTAACCTCGTCTTGTAGTATCGCCACCTCATCTTCATCACCTTTAACTATAAAAACCTCTTCGCCTTCTTCGACTTTAACAGGCGTTTTTTCCTCCTCGCTTTCTACAAAATCGATTTTAATCTCTTCGGGAAGCCTGGGAAATCTCCTGCAGCTGCTCTCATCAACTATAAAAACGGGTTCTTCCCCGAACGAATACACCCTTTCGAAATATTCTCTCAGCTTACCCGATACTTCCTCTCCTTTGGTAACCTCAAACATGCCAATAATCTCTTCCACCCCTACAGCGTATCCACTTCTCAAAATCACAAAAGCCCCTATCTTTTCTCCTCCCAATACCCCATGTGGAGCAACCGCCGTGTAAACCTTGCCTTCGAAAAACACCGCTCCCAAAACACCTTCTGGCGCTTCCGGCACCTTCCAAACCTTGGCCTCGGATGCCCCAACCACGTCATCGTATTTGAAACCCAGAAGGGACTCTCCTACTCTGCAAACAACCGCTTTCATTCAACCACCCTCTCCAACGCGGAAAGACCCTCACAGTAAGGGAAGAGTTCCTTCGTCTCTTGTAGCACCTTACGTGCACCTTCAACATCTCCGAAGTACATCAGAGCGATCACCTCGTATTTCATAAGCTCACAGGTTTCAAAACCTTCTTCCTTAGCCCTTCTTATGTACTCCAGCGCTTGGGTGTACATTTTTCTGTTTATGAAGTCCCTAACGATGGAGATATAACTCCTCTCCTGAGATTCAAACTGCTCCTCTACAAGCTGGAAATCTTCTTCCTCTCCAAATCCCTTTACCTTCCAGAATATCGCTCCATTGATATTAACCGGTTCGAAATATTTCAAGACCTCCGTGTACACTTCACCCTTTCCGAGAATCAAATGCCCATCTTCCTTCAACCTCGTGGATATCCATTCGAGTACTCTCAAAGAAGCTTCTTCGTTGAGGTATATGAGGAGTCTTCTGGCCAGAATAAAATCGTACTCTCCACTTGGAAGACCATCCAAAACGTTGGCAACGACGAAATCAGTTCCCATTCTATAGCCATCTTTTACCCTGTAAAAATCCCCTATTTTATAAAAGTATTTTTCAATTTCATCCTCATTCATCCTCCTCAACTTCCAAAGACTGTAAATCCCTTCTCGGGCCTTTCTTATCCTCGTCTCGCTCGCATCCAAACCCAATATCTCCAGAGAAGAACCCCTGCTATGTGCCACGAATTTAAAAGTGTAAACTTCCTCACCTTCTGAGCATCCCAAGCTCAGAGCTCTATACGATTTTCCTTCTTCCAACAACCCTTCCAAAGCTTTCCAAGTTTCCAAATCCCTGAAAAAATAACTCTCTCCTATATCCAAAAGATTCTTCGCCACCACGAACATACCATCTTCAGACATCTCAAGTCGCACCAATTCACTAAGCACTCTTTCTATGTGCTCAGATTTGAGGCTCAAACCGTACGCTTTTATGATTTTATAGACGATCTTCTCAGCCAATAAACGCTTATCACCCATACCAAAACAAATGATACCACCCACGAAAGATATGAGGGCAATTCAAGTGGAGGAAGCTTAGAAAAGAGATCCAAAACGAATCTCAAAGGTACTTCCAAAAAGCCTATTCCCTTTATGAGCAGACCAGAAAAGTTTTTCAAACCACACATGTGAAGCAAAAACGCACTAC
Source organism: Thermotogaceae bacterium (assembly GCA_026993805.1). Lineage (GTDB taxonomy): Bacteria > Thermotogota > Thermotogae > Thermotogales > Thermotogaceae > JALWSA01. The sequence goes on from JALWSA010000064.1 coordinate 86,407, forward strand.
TTCCTCCTAAAAGATAGAGGGGCATTATAGGTGCAATCAGAGATGAAGCCACAACCGCTAAAAGACTGATCTTCTCAAAGTAAAGCAGCGAAAAAGGCAACGAAAACAGATACGCCCAGATAGGTATTTCCCACCATTTCCCACCGTTTTCGATTGAAAAGATTATCCCGAATGTTGCAGCGTAAGAGAGAACGAAAGACGGCGACAGAACCGCGTAAGGATCGGAAACGAGAGAAAAGAAGGCGGCGATTCCCAGGATGTTGTATTTGGATATGGGGTAGTCCACTATCTTGGAAAAACTCCAAACGAGCAGCATCGTAAAAGCCCTAACAGCCGAAGGAGAAGGTCCGCTGGGAATTATCAGGATGAAGGTTAAAAGCAGGGCAAGTGGATATGTTATGAAAAGACTCGTAAAGATGGCTGAAACAATGAGATAGGCTATGAAGAAGTAAAGAGCCGTGTGAAAACCAGACACCGCGAATATGTGAGATATTCCGGCTTTTAGAGCCTTTTCCGGAGATGAAGACGTGATGATCTTCGAGGTGAGTGTTCCTGTCTCTTTAAAACCCCGCACACTTTTCCAAACCTTTAACTTTAACTTTTCTATAAAGCTCTCTTTCAAGGCAAAAGTGACGCAGTCTTTCAGGAGATATTCTGGATATGAATTCCTCAAGACAAAGGATTTACAGTAAACTTTTGCTCCTTCCAAACCTTGGAGCTTCGCATATCCCTTCCCGGGCAACCATTTCCAAGCACCGTGTGTCCAAAATTTCATCGAAGTCACAACGGCTTTGCCGTCACGAAAACTCTCTATCTTCCCAACGACTTCTCCATCTGATGCAACGAATCTCATTGAAAGGAGTACCCCGGCGAAGGTGAATATCAAAAAGTACCTGATCTCCACTCTTCTTACAAAAATGCCTACTGGCAAGGTGATAAAGGACAAGAAAAAGGGGATGCCAAAGGCGTTCAAAAGCATCCCCAAAACTATTCCAAGCGATGCGACCAGAAAGAAAGCATTCATGCTCCGTACTTCTCAAGCCTTCCCGCGTGTGCGAGCATTAGAGTCATAGAATCAACGGCATAGAAAGTACCGAGAACGCCCCTTGCACATTCGAATTCATCGAACTTCTCGGAAAGTCCTTTCCTGACGTACTTCGACCTTATCATGTAAGGAACGGGATGCCAGCTATGAGACTTCATCAAACACGGAGTTGAGTGGTCGCCAGTTACGACAAGAACATCGGGATTGAGCTTTAAAAGCCTCGGAAGATTCCTATCCACTTCCTCTATCACCTTGACCTTGTTTTCAAAATTTCCGTCTTCGCCGTAAGAATCTGTCTTTTTTATGTGAAGGTAGAAGAAATCAAAATCGTTCCAATACTTCTCTATAGTGGCGAACTCATCATCGACGGTCGTTCCGGCATCGAGTACTTCCATACCAACTAACTTGGCTATTCCCTTGTACATTGGGTATGTCGCTATAGCTGCGGCTTTCACACCATAAACTTCCGGAAAGCTCGGAAGAGATGGGTATTTCGAAAACCCACGCAAAAGTGCCCAGTTCATTTTGGGCTGATCCTTCAAGACTTCTCCGATGGTCTTTATAAGCTTGTTAACGACATCTGCCATCTTCTTCGCACTATCTCTTAGAGGCTTTGCCCATTCCATTTCCTTTCCTTCTTTTTGGGGATCCGCATCTGTAATGGCATCGTCAAGGCCGTCCGCTGTGAACTTAACCACGAATCTGTGCTCTTTTCCCGGGTAAAAGGTGATTTTCACACCATCTATTTCCTTAATGTTCTCACTCAAGATCTTAACCACCTTTGCGCTCTCTTCTGTGGCAGGTCTGCCTGCTCTTCTGTCGATTACGATCCCATCCTTTATCGTGGCGAAGTTACCCCTCGCAACGACATCCTTTTCTCCGACCTCGACACCTATTCCCAAAGCCTCCAAAATCCCTCTTCCTATTTGATACTTCAAAGGATCGTATCCGAAAAGAGAAAGATGTCCTGGACCGCTACCGGGAGTTATACCGTAAAGAACGGGAATAGTCTGACCGAGTTCACTCTCCTTAGCTATAGCGTCCAAATTTGGAGTACTTGCAGCCATCAGGGGTGTTTTGCCACCTGCGGGAAGATCTCCAAGACCATCCATCACAAGAAGAACTAATTTCGTATCGTTTTTTGTAACGATTCCCTTTATTATTTCGTGCCTATCCAATTTCATCACCTCCGCTCGTGGATTGTGCTATCATTTCCCAGGTAATTTTATTACAAAACTCGGGGGTGGAACAGTGTTGGGTTCCAGCAATAAAATGAAAAAATGGGCTGCAATACTTGTGATCATATTCCTAACCCCCGCTCTCATATTCTTCATATACAGCCTCATACCCCAGAGAAGAGTGGAGAAAAAATACGTATTGAGAGATATAAACACTGTTCAAAAATTGCTTCTAAACGACTTCATAGACTCTCCAGATGAAGACTTCGTCAGATCAGAACTTGACAGCATCAGAAACTCTCTTCCAAGAAAATTCCATAGAATGGAATTCTTTTTAAAACTCCAGCCAGTTCTATCTTCTTTCAACGATCCGAACACAACATTGATATTCGGGGTTCCCGAGTACTTTCCTGTGCTTCCATTCAAAGCCCGCTTCATTGGAAAAAGACTCTTCGTAGTAGAAAGTGTCGATCCAAGGATAAAAGACGGAAGTGAGATAGCGAGTTTCAACGGTATGAACGAAGATGAGCTTTATACATATCTAAGGAAGCTCGTCTCTGCAGACTGCGAAAGCCTCGCATCGAAGAAGATGATGAAGATGTTATTTTACATACCTTTTGTAGAACGAAAAGAGAAGCACGAAGTCGTTTTTAAGAATGGAAGTAAGATAAAGGTCGATGTGATCCCACTCAGAAGCTACATAAAGAAAAGACGCCAGATATATCCCCGAGAAACTACATTTGATTTTAAAAAAGAAGGAAATGTGGGAGTGCTCAGGGTAAAAACGTTTGACCTTTACGGCCAGGATATCCAGGATTTCGAAGATCTTCTCGACACCATAGCCTCTTCAGAGCTAAAAGCGCTGGTAGTCGACATAAGAGATTGCGATGGAGGAGATTTCAGAACGGCTAAAAAGCTCTTCTCCCATATGATAAGCGAAGCCGCTACCGCAACCGTTGAATACAGGGAGAAAGTCTTAGACGGGCAAGAAGGTCTTGCTGAAGTGGAAAACAAAGAAATGACGTTCAAATTCAAGCCAAAAAGTCCCGCTTTCAAGTTTCCCGTATTCATTCTGGTCGATAGGGGAACCTCGAACGAAGCGCTTCTTTTCTCGTACCTTGCAAAAAAGATGAATCTTGCAGAGATAGTGGGAGAGCGGCCCCAGCAAAAACTATCTTTTCACACTATGCCAACAGGTAAATGGCTTCCATCAGTCAGTATGTACATCTCCGTATCCACAGCGGTGTGGGATATAAAAGGGGAACTTGAAATTCTCTTTGAAAAAAGCTTATCGAACTCCGAATATCTTCAATGGCTACTCGGTCTGAATGACCCCCTTCTCGAAGAAGTGATAAATGAGCTTTTGAAATCCACGCGTGCAGGTGATAATATATCTTGACAGTGAACGTTGAAAGCAATGGTGATCAAATTCACTTAATCTCGGGTGAAGGAGGGATGAAGGTGAAGGTAAGGGTTGATGAAGCTACATGCATCGGATGTGGCGTATGTGAAAGTCTGTGTCCAGAAGTGTTCAAGATGAACGAGGAGACCATGAAGGCAGAAGTTCTTCAGCCCGAGACGGACCTCCCTTGCGTTATCGACGCGAGAGACAGCTGTCCCACAGGATCCATAATTGTGGAAGAGTGAGAAATCAAGGGGGTTAAAAACTTTGGCGCCCCGCTAAGGGGCGCTTTTTCGTGATAGAATCTAACACTGGGGGTGGTTACAATGAAATACTTTTTCACCCAAGGAGTCCCAAAAGATTTCGAAGAATTCGTGGAGAAAATGGAGGGAAAAGAGAGCAGGGTCAATAACCCTGAAGATACTGATGTCATCTTCTGTTTCAAGGAATGGACTCCTTCGGACAAATTAGTCGTCAAATTCTTAGGAGAAAAGGTGCACATCGAAAAGGGCGGAAAAAGGATCGCCGAAATCTCCCTTTACAAAAATTACATGACCCCACTTTGGGCCTTCGTCAAATCCTTTGTAGAAGGCAGAACCTCCATAGTGAGTAGGAAATGGGCGAGAAAGATCGTCTCGGGGATTCTGCAAGGCATGATAGCTCTGATGGAAGTCGAAGACGTGGAGGGCTATTCACATTCACAGAGAGTTGCACAGCTATCCGTTAAGTTTGGAAAGCGCCTTGGATTACCCCCAGAAGAATTGGAAAGGTTAAAAGAACACGCTATGCTTCACGATGTTGGAAAAATAGGTATAGAGCAGCTTATGCTGTACTCCCCCACGAGGATAAGAACATTCGAGTCTCTACCTCAAGACCACACCGTACTCGGTTCAATTTATCTGTCCACAATAGAACTCCTTTGGGACGTCATACCCACAGTCAGGCATCACCACGAAAGGTGGGATGGGAAAGGTTTTCCGGATGGTCTGAAAGGCGAAGAGATTCCTTTGTTTGCACGAATCGTTGCTATCTGTAACTTCTACGACAATCTCACAAACTTCGTCACCTCAGAATGGGAAGGTGGGCCTAAAAGCAAGGAAGAAGCACTACAAATAATCGAAAGAGAAGCGGGTAAGATGTTCGACCCCAATCTTGCGAAAAAGTTCGTGGAGATGATGAGGAGCCTACCGGAAGATGGGGAGGATACGGAAAGTTGAACTCGTAAAAGCAGTTTATAGGATAGGTGACACTTTTCCCGAGCCAAAAATGGGAGATGTGGCCTTCGTTGGAAGGTCTAATGTGGGTAAATCCACTCTGCTTAATACCCTTTTCGGAAGAAATCTTGCTCATGTCAGTAAAAACCCAGGTAAGACACGCTCCATAAATTTCTACCTCGTGAACTCAGACTTTTACATGGTAGACCTCCCAGGATACGGTTATGCCCGCGTTTCGAAAGTCGAAAGACAGCATTGGGCAAGGCTGATCTCGAACTACTTCGAGCTGAGATGGTCGCTGAAGCTTGTGTTCGTTCTCATAGACGGAAGGCATGGTTTGCAAAAGAAGGACCACGAACTCATGGAGTGGCTCTCCCAATTCGATATCCCATTCGTAATAATACTCACGAAAATGGACAAGGTGAAAAAATCGGAAAGAGGAAAGGCAATCGAGAAGGCGAAGAAAGATCTATCCGTTTATGGAGACTACACGATAATACCTTATTCATCGGTTACGAGAGAAGGTGTGGAAGAGATCCTCAAAACTGCTTTTACGGCTGTGGGGGTGAAATGATATGGGCAGGCTTACTTTGATTGTCGATAACTTTCCACATGATCCAAGGCTGAAGAGAGACTGGGGATTTTCGGCTCTGGTAGAAGACGAAAGTGGAAAAATCCTTTTCGATCTTGGAAACGAAGAAGCTATATTCAAACACAACGTTGAAGAACTCGACATAGATCTTTCAACCGTGGAATGCCTTGTGATATCGCATCCCGATTACGACCATGTTGGAGGTCTCGATTATTTCCTAAAACAAAACAGCAGTGCCAGAATTTTCGTCCCAGCG
>JALWSA010000064.1:92103-109286 GCA_026993805.1 Thermotogaceae bacterium
GGATTCGACACAAGCATGATCCGAAAGATGGAGAAAAACGGTAACGAGGTCATTACATGTAAAGAACCAACCAAGGTATGCGGAAGGTTTGAAGTTACCGGAAACGTGGAACCGAGTCCGAGACCCGAACATTCACTCTTTTTCAAAACAAAAGAAGGATACTGGATAGTAGCCGGATGTTCTCATCCAAAGGTGTGGAATATAGTCAAAAAGGTTAAAGATATCACTGGAGAAAATCCCGCGTTCTACATAGGTGGCTATCACTTTTTCAGACTGTTCAACGAAGATCTGGAAAACGCCCTTAAACTCGTTAGAGAGAGCGGTGTGAAAAAAATTGCTCCCTGCCACTGTACAGGAGATGAACCGAGAAGGAGACTCAAAGAGATGTTTGGTGAAAACTTCGTAGAAGTTGGAGTGGGGAGTGTGCTCGAGTTCGAATGAAGCTGAGGATAATAACCGTCGGAAAGATTTCGAAATGGAGCAAGGCTGCACTCGAGCATTACACAAAACTCCTCAAGAGATTCGTCAGATTGGAGCACATAATACTTTCGAGCGGTGGAGACCTTAACAGAGAAAATCACGAAGTCATAAAAGAAAGGGAAGCCAAAAAGATCCTTGAAAAGACTCGAGGATATGTTGTGTGCCTTGACAAGGAAGGGAAAGCATTCGATTCAAAAGAGTTCGCCAAATTTGTGGAAAGCATACGATCACGTGATGTAACCGTCGTGATAGGAGGGCCTTTGGGGCTCCACGACAAGGTAAAGCGAAAATGTGATATCTTACTGAGTCTTTCGAATATGACGCTATCACATGAAGTAGCATTGGTGGTATTCTTAGAGCAGCTCTTTAGAGGCTTCAAGATAATTCATGGACAGCGATATGACTACTGAAGGGGTGGAGGCAGCATGGAAAAGTTTGCCAAGCTATTCGTCAACAGGCCGGTTACGACATTCATAGTGGTACTCGTATCAGTACTTCTCGGAATAAACGCTTTCATGAAGTTAGAACTCGCCATGATGCCAGACGTCGAGTTTCCATCGATGATGATCATGCTTCCGAGCTATGGGATGACCAGCAGGGAGATAGAAGAAAAAGTCATAGTGCCAGTCGAAAGGGTACTGGCTACCGTTGGAAATGTGGAAAAGATAGAATCAAAGGCTTACAACAACTACGGTGTAGTTCTCATAAACTTCAAATGGGGTACGAATATGGAAGAAGCATCACTCGATGTCTCGGAAAAGCTGGACATGGCCTCTTTCAAACTACCGAGAAACGTGAAGCCCATGACTTTCAAGTTCTCACCTGAAATAATGCCTGTGGTGATAATAGCCATATCCGGGGAGGACTGGGAAAAGATATATGAAACAGGAGAAAGTCTGACACATGCCATAGAAAAGTTGGGTGAAGTCTCATACGTTTTGGACGTCGGTATGAGGAAAAAGGAAGTTCAGGTTAGGGTCGATTACAGGAAACTCATCAAAAACGGTGTTGGAATGAGCATGGTTCCAACGGCTATCATGTCATCCGGTTCTCTTTTGTCTGGGGGGCTCCTGTTCGGAGAAAAGAAGTACTATCCCGTTAATGTGGACAGCAAACTGAAGAGCATTGAAGATCTCGAAAATATCCTGCTTCCCAAAGGCGCTGGACTTGGATCCCTGTTTTCGCAGATGCTCTCCGGGATAAATCTATCGAGCGTGATGGGACCAAGACCGACTCTCCGACTGAAGGACGTCGCCAATATAGAGATAGGGCTAAGGGAAACGAGAGCGGGTGCAAAACTCAACGGAAAACCGAGTGCTTTCCTGATAGTTCAGAAAAAATCCGGCGTAAACATGATCACAGCCTGCAGGGCCGTCAAAAAAGTCGTCGAAAGCTACTCTCCTCCTGAAGACATCAAAGTGGACATAGTCCTCGATCAATCCGAATACATGGAAGAATCGCTGAAAACACTCGAAAGAAATCTCATAATTGGCGCTATCGTCGTGATATTCGTCTTGATGCTGTTCTTACGGGATTTCCGCGTGGTTCTCTTGGTCGCAACGGCCATTCCGATTTCACTCCTCATAGGGCTTCTTTTGATGTACTTCTCCGGAATGACAATAAACATCATGTCCCTTGGAGGGCTCGCACTCGCTGTGGGAATGCTCATTGATAACGCGATAGTGGTGACAGAAAGCATATATAGAAGGTCAGAACTCGGCGACAACCCGAAAAAAGCCGCATACGTTGGAGCGGGTGAAGTCGGAGCAGCAATAACCGCCTCGACTCTAACGACAATTTCCGTTTTTCTACCAATAGCCTTCATGAGAGGCTTCGCAGAAAGGATGTTCAAAGATCTGGCACTGGCCGTCACTTACACTCTACTCGCTTCTCTTTTGATATCCCTGAGCTTCATTCCTTCCACATCGCAGTTTCTGATAAAGGGCGCAGAGCCTCGGCTCAAGGGTTTAAGAGAAAAGTATAAAAAAGCTCTGCGGTGGGCACTGAAAGCAAAAGGGATCGTTATAACTTCCGTCCTTGTCTTATTCGCACTTTCGCTCCTTCTGATATACAAGGTGGGATTTTCACTCATGCCAACGGCTTCTCCCATACAGTTCAGAGTGAGGTTCTTCCTCCCAACGGGAACATCACCCCAGGTATCCAAAAAAGTCGCACAGGATATAGAGAGTTACTTCTTCAAGAAGAAAGAAGAACTTGGACTCGAATACATTTACTCGTCTTATGGTACCGAAGAGGACAGTGTTATGAACATCTTCTCGATGGATAGCGGATACGAAAACGGATTTGTCGCCGTAAGATTCGATAGAAAGAAAGTGCTGCCTCCATTTGACAAAGTGAAAGCCCAGATAGAAAAGGAGCTTTTCCCCGTGCTTAAAAAGAAATACCCCGGCGTATTCTTGGATTTCCTGACTCCCATGACCTTTGAAACAGAACTCTTCGGACGACCTCTGGAAATAGAAATACGGGGCGATGACGATACCATACTGAAGAAGATTTCGGATGAGATACTCGACCGAATAAAAGGCATCGACTTCTTGAAGAACATAAGAGCTACATCTCTGAATATGATAGAGAGCTACAGGATAATACCAAATCAAGACAAACTCCTGGCGAGAAAACTCTCCATGCTTCAATTGGCTGCCGAAGTATCGGCGCTGTCTGGCAGAATGGACGCAGGATCCATGATGCTCCACGGAAAAATAATGGACATATCGGTCTACCCGGAGAACGTTGGAAAGATCGATGTGAAAGATGTCATAGTTCCCAACATGTTCGGTGTGAGAACGAAAATCTCGGATGTCGCAACTGTTCTCAGGGTAGAGGAACCCTTCATGATAGTCCACAGAGATGGTAGAAAGGTGTTCGTAATCTCCGCCGATATAGAAGGAACTTCCCAAAGTAAAGCGTTGGAAGTGATCAAAAGCAAGCTCCAAGATCTCAAGCTTCCAGAAGGCTACGATGTGAAGGTGAGTGGTCAGGTAGAAGTTACCAAAAAGGAGATAAATCAAATAGCCATAGCTATGTTGATCGGATTGGCACTCATGTTCATGATAATGGCGGGAGAATTCGAATCGTTCGTCCATCCACTTGTAGTCATGTTCACAGTTCCAATGGGACTAATCGGCGTTGCCTTGGTTTACCTCTTCTTATGGCAACCAATCAACGTTGTAGCCATGATAGGGATCGTGATGCTGTTCGGAATAGTCGTGAACAACGGAATAGTGATGATAGATCAGATAAACAGACTCAGAGAAAGAGGAATGGACAAGTTCGAAGCGATAGTTGAAGGAGCGGCATCAAGGCTCAGGCCCATACTCATGACTTCTCTGACCACCATAACTGCCCTGATCCCGGAACTCCTTCTCAGGGGTGAGGGGAAGGAGTATCACGCTCCCATGGCTTTCACCGTCGTTGGGGGCTTGAGTGTCGCTACTTTCCTCACTCTCTTTTTCGTTCCCTGTCTCTATCTGGCATTCGATAGAATCTCCAGAAGGTTTAAAGATTGAAAAGTACTTTTCAAGCATTTTCTTAGCAAGGGGGGCCGCTATCCTGCTTCCCGGTCCCCCATGTTCCACAACCGCCAGTACCACAACATCCGGATCACACGCGGGTGCGTATCCCACAAACCAAGAGTGTGGTCTCCCCTTGCCAGATTCGGCTGTTCCAGTTTTTCCAGCAACGGGAATTGGAAAATCCTTGAAAACCCTGTATGCCGTTCCTTCTTCCTTCAAATCTCCGGGATGACTCGTAACGTCTATCATGGCCTTTCTAAGAAACTCCCAAACCTCCTTCGGCGCATCTAATTTCACAAAAACCTCTGAGGAAACTTTTTTCTTGCCAATCTCTTTCACGACATGCGGAACGTATGAAACGCCCTCATTGGCTAAAAGATCGTAAAAAACGGCCAATTCTATCGGGGTGACTTTTAGATATCCCTGTCCTATGGATATCAATATGGTATCTCCGGGGTACCAATCCCTTTTAAACCTCGCGTACTTCCATTTTCGTGATGGAAAGAGCCCTTTCTTCTCCCCGGGAAGATCTATGCCTGTCAGATCATCGAGCCTGACCTTCTCCGCCATTTCGTGCAACCTGTCCACTCCTAACTTCAAACCTATGGTGTAGAAGTAAACGTTACAAGAAACCCTTATAGCCTTCCTGAGATCGGTTATTCCATGACCCGAGAGTAGCCAATCCTTGTAAACAGCCACAACTTTCCCCGTTTTACTCTTATATTCAAACTGACCCTTACAATCCACAACATCTTCATCTTCGCCATAGGTCATAAGATATGTCAGGGCGATGAACGGCTTTATCGCAGAACCTGGAGGATAAATAGCAGAAATGGCTCTGTTCAAAAAAGTACCCTCAGGATCGTTCAAAATTTTCATCCAGCTCCTTCTATCGAGCCCTTTAGATATTTCGTTCGGATCGAAAAACGGCGATGATGCCATGGCCAAAATCTCACCTGTTTTCGCTTTCATCAAAATGATTGTGCCTCTGAGACCCTTCAAAAGTCTTTGGGCATAAGCCTGGAGCCTTGAATCGATTGTGAGGACAACATCCTCACCGTTTATCGGTGGGGAGCTCACCAATCTCCCAACGAGGTTACCGTTCAAATCAACCATCAAAAGTTCCGAACCATGAACCCCTCTTAGTTCATTGTCGAGTTCTTTTTCTACACCGTATATCCCCGCACCATTTTTCTTGACATACCCAACCACGTGGGGAGCCAATCCGCTATAAACCCTTTTCACGCTCTTGAAAATCAAAACTCCCATGGTCTTGAGCTTCTCTGCTTCTGCTTCGCTAACCTCCACATCTTCACCTAAAAAGAGCTTCGTCGTTCTCCAACTCCCTAAAAGCCTCTCTATATCCCTTCTGGGGGGTATTTTCCTGCCGGTCAAACGTGCTATGAGAATGGGCTCACTCTTAGCCAGAACCACCCCATCGCTGCTGTATATAACACCTCTTAAGGGAGGAATGCTCCTCTTCTCAATACCGAGGGAATCTATATAATTTCTGTACTCCTTCCCATGTAAGATCTGAACCTGGAAATATCTCACCAAAACAAAAGGAAGCACAATTATGAAGAGCAAAAGGAGAAGCCTCGCTCTCAAGATCTAACCCTCCAAAAAATCATTAAAAGCGAAACAACGGCAACTACGCCAAACGCGACAACGCCATATTGGAAAAATATCAAAAGCGATAAAATCCCTGAGAATATGGCAAAAGGTATAATGGGTGTGAGAAAAAGTTTATCGATTTCGGTGAATATAATGAGTAAAACCAACATCAAAAGTTCTCCTAAACCAGTGTTGAGGGATAGAACGTGGTGAAAATAAAGCACCAGCCCCACAAGCACGGGATTTTCCCTATTCCAATAAAGTCCTAATAAGGCTATCGGAAGAAGCGGCAAAATCTCTCCCATTCCCGGATCCCAGAATATAGAAGCAACACCGATGAGCAACCAAATCACATTCCCACAACCTTCAGGTTGCCTTCTGGCAACCTATAATCCAATATCCAAAACTTTCCCATTTTTCCACGAATCTTACCCAAGTATCCCAAACCGCTCTTTCTCAAATACCAGCCAAGTGGTTCCTCTTCTGAAACCCAAACATCCCAGCCGTCCACATTCACTTCCTCCGGAACCTCTATCAGAGGCGGATCTCCCCCTGTGAGCATGCCCTCTATTACTCCCTTCTCGCTAACAAGCGATATTCTCATAGCAAAATCGCTGGAAAAAGGTGTGTTTACATAAACAAGCCCATCCAAACTTCTAATCACATACCCGACAAAGTTCCCGTCTCTCGTTAAAACATAATCATATTTTTCCCCTGAGCCTCTGACGACGAGAACTCCTTCAACATAAGATATAACCTCACTCGGCTTTACTTCTTCCCTCCCCACTCTTCCAACATTTGAAAAGCAGTATGTCACCCTGTTATAGAAATCCCTGACCTTCATGGAAGGCTCATATACCCTCGTCGCTATCGCCTTAAAAACGCCACTCAAATGGAAAGTATTTTCCAAAAAAAGGAAAGCGATAAAGATGAAGACAACAGCAGTTTTTATCCGTAACATTCACTCCACCTTCTGAAGTTTCTTGAGGAGAACTATCTTGTCTATAACGGTTCCAGCACCTCTCGCAACACACGTCAAGGGATCGTCGGCAACGACAACGTGTATTCCCGTCTCTCTGCTTATCAGCGTATCTATACCCCTGAGAAGAGCCCCGCCTCCGGCTATTATTATTCCCCTTTCAACGATGTCTGCGATGAGCTCAGGAGGCGTTTTATCAAGAGTCGATTTCACAGATTCGATTATCGTCATAACGGGATCTCTCAGGGCTTCCCTGACCTCCCCTCCCCTGAGCAGTATCTTCCTCGGGAGCCCGCTTGAAAGATCTATACCGACCACTGTGGTTTCCAATTCGTCGTATTCAGGTTGCGGAAACACATTTCCTATTTCTATCTTGACTCTCTCTGCTGTTCTTTCACCTATTGCCATTCTGTAAGTTTCCCTCACATACTGGACGATCGCCTCATCCATCTCATCGCCGGCAACTCTTATGGAATCCCAAACTACAATACTCCCAAGCGATATCACAGCGACCTCGGTCGTTCCTCCACCTATATCTATAACCATGTTCCCTGTGGGTTCTTCAACATCGAGCCCTGCACCTATGGCCGTTGCCATAGGTTCTTCAAGCAAGAAAACCCTGCTCGCTCCAGCCTCAAGTCCTGCCTCCATTATCGCCCTTCTCTCAACGTCGGTAACCCCAGCGGGTATGCCTATAACAACCCTTGGCTTAAAGAAGCTGAATTTTTTTACCTTGGATATGAAATATCTGAGCATCGCAAGGGCTGTCTCGTAATCCGCTATCACACCGTCTTTCAAAGGCCTGATGGCCTTTATACTCGCAGGAGTCTTTCCAAGCATCTTCTTAGCCTCTATTCCAACCTTGAGAATCTCTCCAGTGACCGTATCCACGGCGATCACAGAAGGCTCATTTACGACTATTCCTTGCCCTTTAACGAAAACCAAGGTGTTCGCTGTTCCCAGATCTATTCCCATGTCTGTTCTCCCAAACACTTCTTCATACCTCCTTTCCCGTATCAATCCATAAATATATCACAAACATGGTAGAATCTCTCCTGAAAAAATAATATATAGAAGTAGGTGATGTCGATGATATTACAATTTCTGAAGAAAAATTGGAAGTATTACATTATAGGAATATCGTTCCTAATATTCGTTGATCTCGCCCAGCTCGCCGTACCCAGAATAGTTGGCGTCGTTGTGGACGACATAGAAAAATTCACGAAGATGAAGGACCTAACTGCACTTATGAAATCCGTGACGCTCTTTGGATGGTGGATAGTGGGTCTCGCCACAGGTGTCTTTCTGGGAAGGTTCGTTTGGAGGCTTATGATCATAGGGACGGCGAGGCGTTTTGAAAGGCACGCCATGAGAACACTCTTCGACAAGCTGCTGTTTTTGGATCAATCCTTCTACGAGAAGATGAACAGAGGAGAAATCATGTCGAGGTTCACGAACGATGTTAGAGCCGTGTGGAGAATGTTAGCTGGTGGTGTGGTTATAAGCACAGATGCGCTTTTCATGAGTATCATGACGATCGTGATGATGGGAAGCTTCGTCAGCTGGCACCTGACCTGGATAGTACTCATACCTCTTGCCTCAATAAGCCTTGTGGTGACTTTCTTCGGTAGAGTCATACACAGAACTTTTGCGCAGGTTCAGGAATCCTTCTCTCAACTTTCCGGATTCACGGAAGAAAGCGTATCTGCCTCGAGGATAATAAAAGGATTCTCCGTTGTGGACAAATTCGAGGAAATGTTTAAGGAAAGGGCTTGGGTAAACCTGAAGGCGAGGATGAAGCTCGTTTTGGTGAGCGGTATATTCTGGCCCATGGTGGCAGTCATAGGCAGAGCTTCGGCATTCCTGGCACTCTTTTTTGGCGGTAAGATGACGGTAAACGGCGGAATCTCCATAGGTGAATTCGTTACATTCAACACCTACCTTGGAATGCTCGTATGGCCCATGACCGCTTTTGGATGGGTCGTAAACATAATCCAGCAGGGAACGGCTTCTCTGAAGAGAATCAAAAAGATCATGGAAACCGCACCTGCCGTCACGGAACCCAAGGATGGTGTGAGGATAAAGGAGATAGAAGAGATCACCGTAGACAACCTGAACTTCTCCTATCCAAACGAAGACAGACTCGTCCTGAAAGGCGTGAGCATGAACATAAAAGCTGGTGACTTCGTGGGAATAGTGGGAACCGTAGGTTCGGGAAAGAGCACCATAGCCAGGGCTATGTTGAAGCTCTTGCCCGTTGAAAGAGGAAGAATACTGGTGAACGGAATAGATATAAACGATATAGACGGTTATTCCCTGCGAAAAAGAATAGCGTATGTTCCACAAGAAGGATTTCTCTTCTCGGATACGATTTACAGAAATGTCACACTCGGTGAAGATTACCCCGAAGAGAAGGTAAAAGAAGCGTTGAAACTCGCCGGAATATTGGACGAAATAGAGTCACTCGAAAACGGCATTCACACAGTTGTGGGAGAAAGGGGACTGACGCTCTCTGGCGGACAGAGGCAGCGGGTCATGATAGCGAGAGCCCTCATAAGAGATGTCGATCTTTACATACTGGACGATTGCCTGTCGGCAGTAGACCCCGAAACGGAGGAGGAAATAATAAGATCACTCAGGGAAAGGATGGAAGGGAAAACGCTCGTTGTGATTACACACAGGCTTAAGGTTCTCCAAAGCGCGGATTGGATCTACGTTTTAGACGAAGGAAAGATTGTCGAAGAAGGAACTCACCGCCAGCTCATGGAGAAGGGCGGGCTCTATTACGAGATGTTCATGAGACAAACTGTTGGCGTCGAAGTCTGAAAGGGGTGAAATTCATGATCACTTTGTTTAAGAATATCGAATATCTCGCCACATTCGATTCTAAAAAAACGGAGATCAAAAACGCATATATCGTGGTGAATGACAATGTTATAGAAGAGGTTGGAAATGGTGAATACACTGGAAACTATGACAGAGTAGTAAACTGCGATTCCATGTTAATAATCCCTGGATTCGTAAATACCCACCATCATTTCTACCAAAGCTTATTTAGAAATGTGAAAGGCGCTCAGGATTCCAAACTATTCGATTGGCTTGTATTTCTATACGAAAAGTGGAAGCACATAGACGAGCAGGCCGTTTACTACTCCACACTCACATCTATTTATGAAATGATGCTAACGGGGGTTACAACCACGACCGATCACCTCTACCTCTATCCCTATGGAAAAAATTCTCTATTCGATGCTGAGATTGAAGCTGCGAAAAGGACCGGCGTGAGATTTCACCCAACGAGAGGTTCTATGTCACTCTCAAAGAAAGACGGTGGTCTTCCCCCAGACAGCGTGGTCCAAAGTGAGAGCGAGATACTGAAAGAATCCGAAAGGGTTATCAAGGAGTATCATGATCCATCGAAATATTCCATGCTGAGGGTTGCACTCGCTCCCTGTTCTCCTTTTTCCGTCACCCCGGATCTCATGAGAGAAACCGTTAAACTCGCAGAGAAATACGATGTTTTACTCCACACACATCTTGCGGAAACCATGGACGAAGAAGAATACTGCCTCGAGAAATTCGGAAAGAGGCCCGTAGATCTCATGGAAGAGCTCGGTTGGCTCAACCCACGTGTCTGGTTCGCCCACCTCGTGTATCTATCGGACGAAGACATAGAGAAACTCTCAAAAGCCGATGTCGGGATGGCGCACTGCCCGTCTTCCAACATGAGGCTCGGCTCGGGAATCGCACCCGTCTCTCGCATGAAAGGAAAGATCAGAATAGGAATAGCTGTCGATGGAAGTGCCAGCAACGATACCAACAACTTCTTCATGGAAGTGAGGCTGGCCATGCTCCTTCAAAGGGTCAAATACGGAGCAGATGCCATAAGCGCGAGAGATGTCCTCGAAATGGCCACAATCGGTGGTGCAAGAGTTCTGAGGATGGACGATTACATCGGATCGATCGAGCCCGGAAAAGCCGCTGATTTCATTGGAATAAGACTCGACAAGCTAAGCCTTGCGGGTTGTTTAAACGATCCCGTCAGTTCCATTGTGTTCTGTGACCCCGAAAAAGCGGACCTTGTCGTAATAAACGGATCCATAAAGGTATGGAATGGTGAGATAGTGGGAGAGGATCTGAGAGAAATAATAAATAAACACAACGGAATATCGGAAAAGCTCGTCAATATGGAATGAAGGGGGGAGGGGTATGAAGAGAATAACGTTTGAGAAACTCCCTAAAATCACCGACTTTGAAGTAGATGCCCGTCAAGTACACAGTGGCGGTTCAAAGATAACCCTCTTACACCTCAAACGTGGAAAGACAGCAAAACTTCCAAGCTGGGATTTTCAGACACATGTCACGGTCTTAGATGGTGAAATCCGCTTAAAAGTAGAGGACGTCGAAGAAGAATTCAAACGCGGATGCGTCGCTTCCGTGCTCCCCGATCAGGAGATAGAAATATCAGCCATAGAGGAATCGAGGATAATGCTCATAAGAGACGACCCCGTCTGGGTGCTGAAAGAACGGCGAAGTATTAGAGCCTTCTCATCCGAGCCAGTTCCGGAAGAGACTATTAAAAAGATCATCTCCCTATCGGTTCTATCTCCGAGTGCCGGTAACCTGCAACCATGGAGAATCTACATCACCAAAGACGAAAAGCTCAAAAGAGAATTGGCAAATGCCTCTTGGGGGCAAGACCATGTGTATCAAGCTCCTTGGGTGATAGTCGTATGTGCCGTTCC
The DNA here is from genome assembly GCA_026993805.1 of Thermotogaceae bacterium. Taxonomy (GTDB): domain Bacteria; phylum Thermotogota; class Thermotogae; order Thermotogales; family Thermotogaceae; genus JALWSA01. The sequence continues at coordinate 103,455 of JALWSA010000064.1, forward strand.
TGAAGAAAGCGCTTCTAAGTATGAAGAAAGGGGAAGAAACCTGTACTCCATACAAGACACAGCATCATTAACTCTTTACATAATGCTTGCAGCCAAAGCCTACGGTCTCGATACATGCTGGGTCGGTGCATTCGATGAAGACAGAGTCTGGAAACTCCTTGGATCTCCAGAGGGTGAGAGGCCCGTGGCGATAATTCCCATAGGATACGGTGCAGAAAAACCTGAGCCTCCTTACAGGAAATCTTTGGATAGAGTATTGAAAACGATATGATCAGTCTTCCTCGCCCAGAGTTGATTCTATGAGCAAGAAAATCATCAAAACAAGCCCCATCAATATCGTATTCAAGGCTTTTGCCTCCGTCATGTGCCTTGAACCCATAAGCCTGTAAACTCCCATGGAGAGAGTCATGAAGCCCCTTTCAGAAAGCATGAGAACTCCTCCAAGATCACTGAAAGAAATTGCCATGGAAAAAGCAAAAGCTCTTAATATGAAGCTCTTAAGAAGCGGAATGTATATCTTGAAGAGTCTGACCACACTCGAAGCACCATCCACTTTCGATGCCTCTATCACCTCATTGGGAACGGTTCTCCACCCGCCATCTAAAATGGAAACAACTATCGGTATGGACAAAACAGAGTGCAAAAAAGGAATTAATGAGATCGTATTAAATCCGAAATAGAGCGAGATCAATATATAACCCATGGAGAGAGTGACGGTGGAGACGGCACTCGGAATAACCGATAAAACTTTGAAGAACCACACACCTCTGGAAGAAAAATAAGATATGAACAGCGCGGCCGCAACTGAAACCGAAGCTGCAGCCACGCCCAGAAAAACCGTGTAAAGTACGATCTTGAAAAAACCTAACCCCAGAAAGTCAAGACCTCTCTTAAACAACAACTCAAAAGGTTTTAGAGAAAAAGACCCCCCTCTGTAGATAAAACCAGATAGCATGGATAAAATCAGAGGAAATGCAATAAAAGATAGCGGAACGAAAAACAGAAACCAGCTCAGAGTGTTCATCCTGGTTCTATGTGGACTTCCTATTGGAACTCTCACCATAGAAAACAGGGAAGAGCTCATAGCGACCCCGGCCACTATCACCATCTGCACGAATGTCAGGGCCAGCGCAACGTTAAACTCCTGAAGATTCCGCATATACATGTATATCGCCACTTCAAGCGTTGAATACCTCACTCCTCCAAGGATCATCACAACTGCAAATGAGGTGAAGCAGTACACGAAAGAAAGCAGATAAGAAGCTATTATGGATGGAGCGAGTAGAGGCAATTCTATCTTCAAAAACGATCTCCAAGGTCCTGCGCCATCGACTTTCGAAGCCTCAATTAGCCTTCCATCTAACTTTTCCCAAGCGTTCCCAGCAATAAAAACCGTGACCGGTATGTTGTAAAAAGCGTGACCTATTATCACAGCCCAAAATGTATAAAGGATATCCACCCTCAACCCCAAAGGTGCAAGAATTGTGTTGAGAAAACCTCGTCTTCCAAGGAGCAAGAAGAAACCCACTGCCATTGAAACTCCTGGAATAACAAAAGACACTTTGGAAACAGCACTGGCGATGCTTCTGAAAAATTGCGGAAGTCTTTTTCTCGCCAGAATATAAGAGATCATCAATCCGAGCGAAGTAGCAATAAAAGCCGAAAGAGAAGCTTGAAACAGGTTGAAATAAACGAGTCTGGAGTATTCTTTCAAAAGCTCAAATACTCCACCCGTGTAAAAACGGTGAACGAGGAGTGCTATTGGCAGAAATAGAAAGAATGAAAGATAAAACAATGGGGGCAGAGCCCCCATCAGTACCCTGAAACGATCTTTTCCCACTCTTTTAGCCACCTCTTCATGTTTTTCTTGACGAGCTCGGCATCGACCGTCACAACCTTATCGACCTCTGGAACGTATTTTTCAAAAACATCCGGAAGCTTGACCTTCACAACGGGCAGCATCCACTGACTCAGCGGTATGAGCTGCTGTACCTCATCAGAGAGCATGAAATCGATGAACTTCTTGGCAAGATCGAGATCATCTGTAAACCTGCATATTCCAACATATTCCACCTGGACATACATTCCTTCTTTGAAAACCGCCGGCTTATATCTCAAGCTCTTGTAGTAGTAATAACTGTAAGCGGCATCGGTGAGATAGCTGACCATCATATCGGCTTCGCCGTTCTCAAGCATCTCAAAAGCTTCATCCCAACCTGGAGTCACTGTGAGCAAGTTGTCTTTGAGCTTTTGCCAATATTCCTTGAATCCCTCTTCACCATATACTCCAATGGTCCAGAGAAGAAACGCAAGACCCGTGCTCGATGTCCTTGGATCCTCCACCACTATTTTCCTTCTGAACTCTGGCTTCAGAAGATCCTCAAAGCTCTTCGGTGGATCTTTGATAACCTTTGAATCATACACGATCGCTATTGCTCCATAATCGAAGGGCACTGCGAAGAATTCCTCATCTAACAGTCCCTTCTTTATCTCCTTGTACCTTGATGGTTTGTAAGGGAACAGAACCCCTTCCTCCTTCGCCTTGAGAAGGAGGTTTTGATCGAGCCCGAGAATGACGTCGGCATCGGTTTTCTTACCTTCTAAGATGACCTTAGATAGAGTGGCTCCTGCATCTCCAAAGGAGACGAACTTCACATCCACACCGTACTTTTTCTCAAAGAGTGGCTCGATCTTCCTCGCAAGCCCCGAAACCATGCTGTCGTAAGTGTAAACAACCAGTTCACCGAACATGAGAACCGGAAGGAGCAAAACAGCTATGAAAAGCCTCTTCACCATACACACCTCCCTTCATTATATCTTTTTAAAAAACCCCGCCACAGGGGCGGGGATTGTTTTCCACATTCCCGCTTCCCTGCGCCGGCATTACCCGGATCAGGTTCGAGGGGTCGAGGACTTCCGCCCTCCTCTCAGCCCCGGATTCCTAAGGAGCTCCCCCGCGGGTAGTTATAAACTTTTCCTCTCAGAAGTATATCACACCGTACTTCTTGAGTATATCGTAGTACTCCTTCGTCTTCTTGAACTCGCGCAAGCGATCTGAAAACTCCTGAGCCAATTTATCATAACCTGGCTTTTTCGCAAAAGCGGCATACTGTGGCGATGGCTTGGAAACGGGTTTTGGAAAGTAATCTATTTCATCTATTATTCCCATTCTCCTCGCCAGAGCCAGTCCAACATTTATATCCTCTACCACGAGATCCACCCTTCCTCTCATCAAAAGCTTGAACCCCACATAGGAATTTTCAACGGGCATGAATTTCAGGGGGAGCTTCTCAAACTCTTCACCGTAGTAATAAGAATCCACATACGCGACTTTAAGGCCCTTTAAATCCTCCGGGGTCTCATACTTTATGTTCCTTCCTTTCCTGTAAAAAAGGACATTCATCGTATAACCCAAGGGTTGATCCGGATAATAAAGGTACTGCTCCCTTTCTGGAGTCTTAGAAGCGGTGAATATGATGTCAGCACTCTTCATCATAACTGCTCTTAAACACCTGGCCCAAGGCATCCACAGGATTTTCAGATCATACCCCATCTCTTTCAGTACTTTTCTCATTATCTCCACATCCGTGCCGAGCTCAACGTAAGTTCCATCCTTGACCTCTATGTACTCAAAGGGAGGCCAATCTTCGGTAACGGCAATAAGCACTTTTGAAAATCCAAGAAAAGCCATTATCAATATCGCTGCAATGAATAATCCCTTCATCATCTAAAAGAAAATACCACAATCGCCTTTTTAAAATGAAACTTTATTCGCAACTTTTTGCCAATCATTCTTATAAGAAACAACTATTAAGTGATTGCGTAATAAAATAAAAGCGGGGGTGGTATGGTGAAAAGACTCTTCCTCTTCGACGGGACGGCAATAGCCTACAGGGCCTTCTTTGCACTCGACAGCTCATTATCGACCACGAGTGGAATTCCCACCAACGCCACTTACGGTGTTGCGAGGATGCTCGTCAGATTTTTGAAAGAACATCTCAAGGAGGGCGAAGACTGCGCCGCTTTCGTTATGGACGCTCCCGCAAAAACTTTCAGGCACGAGCTCTATGAGGAATACAAAGCCCGTAGAAAACCCGCACCCGACATCTTCAAACAGCAGCTCCCTTACATAAAAGAGCTCGTTACGGCCATGGGAATAAAAATCCTTGAAATCCCAGGCTATGAAGCTGACGACGTCATTGGCACGCTCGCCATCAAAGGTAAAAGTGAGTTCGAAGAAGTGAACATAATCACTGGAGACAAGGATATGCTCCAGCTGGTCGGTGGGAATATAAAAGTTTGGAGAATAGTAAAGGGAATCTCCGATCTTGAGATATACGATGAAGAAAAGGTGAAAGAAAGATACGGCGTCTACCCTGAGCAAATACCACATCTTCTCGCGCTGATGGGAGACGCCATAGACGATGTTCCTGGAGTAAAGGGGATAGGAGGAAAGACAGCAGCAAATCTTCTACAACAGTTCAAAGATCTCGATGAGATATACGAAAACCTCACAAACCTCCCTGAAAGAATACGAAAAGCTCTGCAAAGCGGAAAGGAAGATGCTTACAAGAGCTTAAAACTCGTCATACTCGTCACCGATGTTCCAATAGAGATAAAATGGAAGGAGCTCCTCTACAAAGGGTACAAGGAAAAAGAACTTCTCGAAATTCTCAAAAAACTCGAATTCTCCTCAATTATGAAGGAACTCAATCTTCAAGAAAAATTGGAGAAAGACTATAGAACTCTCACAACGGAGGAAGAAGTCGAAGAGGTGGTCAGTGAACTCACTGGAAAAGCCGTTGCACTGGATCTGGAAACAACATCGCTCGATCCGATAGAAGCCAAGATAGTAGGAGTGTCCCTTTCAGGAAGGGAAGGAATGGCGTATTACATTCCAGTTGGTCACCGCGAAGGGAAGAACGTTCCCGAAGAATTCGTTAAAAAAGAGATAAGAAAACTTCTTGAAAGCAGTCTCATAGTTGGACAGAACATAAAATACGACCTCGCAGTTTTGAAGATGAATGGTGTTCAGCCTGTGACCCCTCACTTCGATACCATGGTCGCTGCGTGGCTTTTAAACCCTGACGAAAAGAGATTCTCCCTTGACGAAATGGCGATGAAATTCTTGGGCTACAAGATGATACCCTATGAGGAGGTAGCACCAAAGAGCACTACTCCACTTTTCGACATGAATTTCTCTGACGTGAACGTAAAAAAGGCGACCGAGTACTCCGCAGAGGATGCGGATATGACGTATAGGATATATATGAAGCTCTCCAAATTGATAAGGGACAAAGATTTAGAGAAAGTCTTCTATGAGCTCGAGATGCCCCTCATCCCAGTGCTCGTTGAAATGGAACTGGCAGGAGTTTATTTCGATGTGAATTACTTGAAAGACCTCTCAATGAAATACGACAGCAAGATGGATCAAATAGCCAAGCAGATATACGACATAGCGGGAGAAGTGTTCAACATAAACTCCTCCATACAAGTGGCAAAAGTCCTGGATAAACTCGGCATAAAAACCGGAAAGAAGACGAGAACGGGAAGGGTCTCTACGAGCGCAGGAGTCTTAGAAGAGCTCGCAGCCGAGCACGAGATCGCCCGCCTCATACTCGATTACAGGAAATATCAAAAATTGAAATCAACTTATGTCGACGCTATACCCAAACTCGTTAATCCGAAAACCGGAAGAGTCCACACCTCTTTCAATCAGACCGGAACAGCAACTGGTAGACTCTCGAGTTCCGACCCGAATCTACAGAATCTTCCCAAGAGGGACGACGAAGGCAAGGAGATAAGAAAAGCCATAAGACCTCAGAAAAGAGG
>JALWSA010000065.1 GCA_026993805.1 Thermotogaceae bacterium
TGTTCCTCCGTCTCCCGCGAACGCTATGATTGCGTACTTTTTATCCTCAGGGATTTTACCGAACTTCTTCAAAGCTCTTGCAGCTGTTTCCACACCACTCATAGTGGCAGCAACGTTTTCAAAGGCATTATGTATGTATGGAACTGTCCAGGCTGTGTATGGGAATATCGTTGTAGAAACTTCAAGACATCCAGTGGCAAGACCCACAACAGGCTCATATCCAAGTCTTTTCGCAACCATGAGAACGAATTTTGTCACTATAGGTGCACCGCATCCTGGACAAAGCCTGTGTCCTTGGACTATTCCTACTTTTTCAGCATCACTCTTAAAAGTTCTGGCAAGATCTATGTAATTAATAGGCATCTTCTATCCCCCCTTCACTCTCTTAGTCCTAAGTACCTTTGCTCATCGGCGAGAAGGTTGCCTTCTATGGCATCTTCGAAAGCCTGTCTTATGTGTTCTGGTAGTATGTCCCTTCCGCCAAGGCCGTAGACATAGGAACCCATCTGTGGGCGTGCGGAAGCCTCGTAGAGTGCGGATTTTACAGCCTCATAGAGCGGAGCCTCCGCACCAAAGGAAGTAGATCTATCGAGAACAACAACAGCCTTTCTGCCGTTCAAGTACTGCTGAACTTGCTCTTTCGGGAATGGTCTGAACATCCAGATCTTTAGTAATCCGACTTTATGTCCTTCTTCCCTCATCCAATCGACAACATATTTAATCGTTGAATTTGTAGAACCAAGAGCCACCATTACGTACTCAGCGTCTTCCATTCTGTACGGTTCAACGAAATCGTACTTTCTTCCGGAGATGGCGTAGAATTCCTCAGCCACTTTTGGAAACACCTTTCTTGCATATCTCATAGCTTCAATCTGCTGCCTTTTGTGTTCGAAGTAATAGTCATAAAGGTCAAGAGGTCCGTAAGTAACAGGGTGCTCCGTGTCAAGAAGCGGATAGACCGGCTTGAGTTCTCCTATGAACTCTTTGACCTTCTCGTCGGGTAGGAATTCAACGGGTTCCACGCCATGTGAGATGATAAATCCATCAAGATTTACCATTACAGGAAGCCTCACATTTTCATTCTCAGCGAGCTTTACAGCCAGAATCGTCAAGTCATAAGCTTCCTGATTTGACTCTGCATAAAGTTGTATCCATCCAGAATCTCTCTCTGCCATTGCATCGGAGTGATCACAGTGAATGTTTATGGGACCTGAGAGAGCTCTGTTGACCACAGGCATGACTATTGGGAGCCTTAAAGAAGCGGCTATGTAGACTATTTCATGCATTAGAGCAAGACCGTTTGCGCTCGTGGCAGTCATTGCTCTTGCACCCGCTGAAGCCGCTCCAACGACTGCGCTCATAGCACTATGTTCAGACTCAACAGGGATCATTTCCGTTCTTACAACACCATCTGCCACAAACTTGGCAAAGTACTCAACAATTGGTGTCTGTGGAGTTATTGGATAAGCGGCGACGACGTGGGGTTCTATCTGTCTCATCGCGTTCGCAACTGCTTCAGCACCGGTTACAGCTTGAGCCTTCTTCAAATCTATGTTGGTAAGCATTCTCCTCACCTCCTCAATCCTTAAGAAATTCCGTCTCTGGTTTCATATCGATGACATGGACGGGACAGACATCTGCACAGAGGCCACAGCCTTTACAGTAATCGTAGTTGAATCCAAGCATCTGCGGTTTTCCCTTTTCGTTAACCGTTATTTCGATAGCCATGTCGGGACAGTAAAGCCAGCAGAGCATACAGTGAGTACACTTATCCAAGTTCACAACAGGTCTAAGTACCCGCCAATTTCCCGTCTTGAACTCTCTTGATTTTCCGGGCTCATCTATCACGCCTCCGATTGGGAGCTCTTTCCATCCTTTGAGTGCCATCTGTCACACCTCCCCGCACTCTACTTCTTCGTATCCACGTTTCAAGGCCCTTTTGTTGGCTTCGACTATCTCCTTTCCGAATTTCCCAAGAAACATCTTTTCTATTCTCTTTTCGATGGCTTCAAGAGGCACAACTCCAACGGCTTTCACCAAAGCTCCGAGCATCACAGTGTTCGGAACACCTCTTCCTATCTCTTGAAGCGCGATATCCGTAGCAGCTACTTTGCATATCTTACCTTTATATCCAGTCCTGCCTCTTATCCAATCGAAATCTCTTACTGTGTTCACCAAAAGCAAACCGTTTTTCTCATCAAGACCTTCAACTATGGTGGGGGATAAAAGGGTATCATCTATCACTACTACGACATCTGGATTCTCTATAACCGCTCTAACGAGTACCGGCTGATCACCTATTCTCGTGAAAGCTTTCATCGGGGCACCAGTTCTTTCAGCACCGTATTCTGGAAAAGCTTGAACGAATTTTCCTTGTTCCAAGGCACTTTCAGCTAACATCTGAGCAGCACTCTTTGCCCCTTGACCGGCTCTTCCATGCCATCTGATCTCCAAGTATTTAACGGGCATGTTGGGATCCACCTCCTTTTCAACTGTAATACCTTCGGCTATTTTAGCACCGAATCCAAAGGCTGCCCACTGTTTATTGAGAGAGGTTTCACTATTTTCATCCCAAACGTTCGTCTATCCATATGGAACGGAGATTTGGTATAAAATAGGAGAGTGGTATAAAAGGTGTAGAATAGATGTGGGGGTGTGGCTTGTGGCTACGCAGTGGAAAAATGTCGATGAAGTAAAACCCGGAGAAGTTTTAGCGGATGACGTATTCGATGGAGTCAGCTTTACTTTGATCCTTCGAAAGGGAGATGTGCTTTCGGAAGAGACCATAGAACTGATGAAGAAGAGGAACGTACGAAGAGTACCGATACTGGTGGAAGGTGAAGAGGAAGAAGAAGCCATAATGGCAAGAGAGAAGGCGCTTGTTAAGAGAGAAGACTTCGCCCTTCCATCCGCTCCTCCCACGGTGAGTGAAGAACTTTATAACGAGTCTTTAGAAGTAATGTCCGAGGTTGTGAACAAACTTTTTGAAACAGAAGTGTTGGACAAAGATAGGGTACGTTCAGTTGCGAGTAAAGTAGTTGCAGAGATATTCGGAAAGCAGAGGAATGTACTCAATCTCATAAAAAAGCATGCCAAGGGATTTTTGTACAAGCATTTGATGAACACGGGAATAATAGCCGGAATGATAGCCATAGAAATGGGTATGCCTGTACATGAAGCAACACGTATCACAGAAGCTGGGATGCTTCATGATATAGGCCTGGCATTCATAAACACCGAAATAAAGTCCGATATAATGAAGTTAGACGCAGAACTTGCAAACCATCCAGCTGTAGGAGCTAAGTTTTTGAGAAATGCAGGTATGCCCATAGAGGTCACAGATGCTGTGCTATTCCATCATGAGAGATGGGATGGGAAAGGATTCCCCATGGGACTTAAAGGAAAGAGAATTCCGACCATTGCGAGGATAGTGGCCGTTGCGGATGCCTACGATACGCTCACATCTGAAGAACTCAGCGAACAAAGCATGCCACCTTATTACGCTATGAGGTGGATCGTATCCAACTCCAAGAGGTTCTTCGATCCCGACATAGTTTCAACTTTTGTGGCAATGGTCGGAATATACCCAACGGGAACTAAGGTTCTACTCAGTGATGGCAGGGAAGGAATAGTGATTGGAAGAAGCGAAAAGTTGCTCAAACCCATCGTTGACGTGAGCGGTAAAACCATAGACCTTTCAAAAGAGGAAAGCATTTGGATAGTACGTGTTATATAGAGGAAACGTTTATGTTTAGAATGTTGGCCCTGGACCTCCGGGGCTATTTTGTTTTTATTCGTAATTTATATTTTCAGAGATCTGGAAAACACCGGGAAAATGATGGTAAGATAATCCACCAAGGGGTGATTGTATGATCGAGTTTGAAAAGGCGGAAAAAGCAGCAGAGTATATAAAGAGCAGAGTGTCACTCCGTCCAGAAATCGGTTTGATACTCGGTTCTGGTTTGGGGTTCCTGGCGAACAATGTGGAAAATGCCAGCGTTTTGGAATACTCCGAAATTCCCAATTTCCCAACTTCCACTGTGGAAGGGCACGAGGGAAAGATGGTTATAGGAAGACTGTTTGGAAAAAATGTCCTTGCACTAAAAGGAAGATTCCACGTTTACGAAGGATATCCTCCATCCGATGTGGCTTTTCCCATATATGTGATGAAGCTTTTGGGAGTGGAAAGGCTTGTTATAACCAACTCATCTGGTGGTATAAACACCGATTTCAAACCCGGTGATGTCGTTCTGATAAGAGACGTAATAAACTTTGCTTTCAGAAACCCATTGATAGGTAAGAACGATGAGAGATTTGGAGTTAGGTTTCCAGACATGTCTCAAGTATTCGATAAAAATTGGATGGAAGCCTTAAAGAATAAGCTGAAAGAGCAGGGAAAAGAAATAAAAGAAGGAGTGTACATCTGGACGCTTGGACCGAGCTATGAAACCCCAGCGGAGATCAAGGCATTCGCCAAATTGGGAGCGGACATGGTCGGTATGTCAACGGTCCCGGAGGTTATAGCCTGTGCGCATGTGGGCATAAAAGTTTTGGGGCTTTCGTGTATAACCAACATGGCTGCCGGTATACTCGATGAACCTTTGAAGCACGAGGATGTGATAAGAGTTGCAAACATGGTCAAAGATAAATTTGCGAGGATAGTTAGAGAAGCTCTGGAGGTGGTGTAAATGATATTCACTTTGACTATGAATCCCTGTCTCGACAGGTACCTTTACATAGATGAACTCAAAGTCGATGACACTGTGAGAGTAAGGCGGTTCTCTGATTATCCTGCGGGGAAAGGAATAGATGTTTCGAGGGTGATACGTGAACTCGGAGGTGTATCGGTAGCCGTCGCATTACTTGGAGGCGCAATAGGAAGAAAGATAGAAGAACTTCTCGACAGTGAAGGTGTTATTTACACTGCCATAAGGGTTGAGCCTGAGACGAGGATAAACATAATACTTCAGGTTAAAGAAAAGCAGTATAGGCTATCTCTTCCGGGAGAACAGGTGGACAGAACAAGACTCGAAAAGGTCAGAGAAACCCTGCAGGCTTTGGTGAGAGAAGGAGATGTTGTTGTTATATCTGGAAGCTTGCCCCGAGGTGTAAACCCGGATTTCTACACGGGAATAATATTCATGCTCAAACAATGGGGCGCAAGAGTTTACTTTGATTCAGATGGTGACAATTTGAAAGCGGGGCTTATAGCTGAACCCGATGGGATAAAGCCTAACATACATGAGCTCTCAAGGATATCTGGAAAAAATCTGAGTGAGGAAGATATAGATGAAGTGATAAATACCGCTACAGAGATAAAAGAAGTGAACAGATTAAAAGAAGTAATAGTCTCCTTAGGAGGTGAAGGAGCGATTTTCGTTGGAGAAGAAGGGATTTTGAAAGTTAAAGTTCCTAAACTTCCTGTTGTAAGCGCTGTTGGAGCGGGTGATGCATTTCTTGGCGCTTATGTGATGAAACGAACTGAGGGAGCAAGCATAGAAGAAGCTTTGAAGTGGGCTGGGGCTGCTGGAGCCGCCACAGTTCTCACACCTGGAACGCAGCTTTGCAGGAAAGAAGATGTCCTCGCTCTTCTGAACCGCGTGGAGGTGGAGAAGATCTCATGAAGAAGGAAGGAACAGTAATAATTGTGGAATCACCAGCGAAGGCGAGGACCATAGAGAAGATCCTCGGTAAAGGTTTCAAGGTTGTAGCTTCTCAAGGTCATATAAGAGATCTCCCAAAAACCAAATTTGGGGTGAACTTGGAAAAGTTTACTCCTCAATTCGAGACCATCCCTGGAAAAGAAAAAATCATAAAGAAATTGGAAAAGGAAGTCGAAGGTAAACGCGTTCTTCTGGCTTCTGATATGGACAGGGAGGGCGAGGCGATAGCTTGGCACGTATCCGAAGTTCTTGACCTTCCCAAAAAACAGGTAAGGATAACCTTTTCAGAGATCACCCCTTCTACTATAAAGAAAGCTATAGAGAATGTCAGGGACATCGACATGCGTTTGGTAACATCTCAGTTCGCACGAAGAATCCTTGACAGGATCGTGGGTTACAAAATAAGTCCCATACTCTGGAAGATATTCAGAGTTAACAGCCTAAGTGCGGGAAGGGTACAGTCCGCGACTTTGAAGATAATATGTGAGAGAGAAAAGAAGATATTCAATTTTAAACCAAAAGAATACTGGAAAGTGATCGCCGTTATAGATGACCACGAATTCGAACTCGTAAGAGTCAGTGGAAAGAAAGTGGAGAAAGATCTGAAAGACGAAGATGTTGAAAAATTGAAAACAGTTGATGCTTTACTCGTAAAAGCAGTAGAGGAGAAAGAAGTAAAGAAGAAACCACCAGAACCTTTTATAACCAGTACGCTTCAGCAGGCTGCAGCGGGGAAACTTCACTTTTCCGTTAAAAAGACCATGATGCTCGCTCAGCAGCTTTACGAAGGGCTTGAGACTCCACAAGGTCATATCGCTTTTATAACTTATCATAGAACGGACTCTACAAGAGTAGCAGAAGAAGCCAAGGAAATGGCATCTAAATTCATTGAGGAAACCTTTGGAAGGGAATACGTAGGAGGCTACAAAAGAAAAAAGCAGAAGAAAAAGATACAAGACGCCCACGAGGCTATAAGGCCCGTTGATGTGAGTATAACCCCTGAAATTGCTGAGAAACTCCTTCCAGCTGATCACGCTGCACTTTATAGACTCATATGGGAGAGGTTTCTGGCATCACAGATGGCTACTTCGGTGCGCAAAGAAACTAAGGTGGTGCTGGCAACACAGGATGGTAAATACGAATTCGAAGCGAAATTCTCAGAAATACTATTTGAGGGCTTTGAAAAAATTCTTCCCAAAGAGAGTAAAACGCCGCCGTTGCTAAGTGAGGATCAAACTGTGAATGTATCTGAGATGCGTATAAGCAAGGAGAAAACAAAACCGCCAGAGAGATTTTCCGAGGGAAGTCTCGTGAAAGAGATGGAGAGATTGGGAATTGGAAGACCTTCTACATATGCCCCTACTATATCAACTTTGATTCAAAGAAATTACGTTGTGAAGAGGAAAGGAAAACTTTTTCCAACTCTCCTGGGATTCCTCGTTTTAGATTATCTCGAGAATAATTTCCCTGAAATTGTCGATATAGGCTTCACAGCAAGGATGGAAGAGACTCTCGACCAAGTGGAGGCTGGAGAAAGGGAATACAAGGAAGTCTTAAAGGAGTTCTTTTCTAAATTCAGCAAGAGTTTGGAAAAAGCTAAGAGTAGTTTTTTCGTTGTTGATTATGAAACCGATATGAAGTGTGAATGCGGTGGCAATTTCCATGTTGCAACAGGTAAGTACGGCATATATTTGAAATGTCCCAAATGCGGAGCCACAAAGAGTATAAAACCCTACCTGAGCGCTGTTTTAGTTGATGGAAAGATATATTTCCCATGGAGGAGAGAGAATGAGACTGAGATGGATGGGGAGCAGAATATTCAGAGTAAATCTGAAAGGAAAAGGCAGCAGCGGAAAAGGAGATTTCCAAGTAAACGTAGGAGATGAAAAGTTAGAGATCAAATGGGACGGCTTTCCTTTGCTGAAAGTTTTTTCGAATGGAGCTCACCTGTCCATTCAGACGTTTCCGTCCGAAGTTTTTTCACCATCTGACAAACCTTTCCTGCGCCCGCAAAGTATAGAGATGGGCGGTAACATGGTGGTCTTTACAACTAAGAAAGTGTCCGCGGCTTTGTACTTCACGAAGAAGGTGAAATTTTATATCGACGGTGGTGGTACCAACTTCCACATAGCAACTCCAGCGACTGATTTCATCTTTTCAGCAGATACGAGCTTAGAGGAAGTTTTAAAGCAGATGAGAAGCGCTTTGAAAGTTGCCAAGGGGTTTATCGGTACGTATTTGGACGCAAATTCTATAAAAAGCCCTGACTTGGAGGAATATATAGGAAGTTTTGAAGGAGAGTTTATTTACGTCTCTAATACGAAGAAAAAGCAAGCGATCGAAATAGCAAGAGCTTTTGGAAAGAAAACAGTAGGGAAAGGAAAGAATTTCGATCTTAACATAGGTAGAAGCTGGAAAGTTGTGCCTGCCTCTTTGCCAATTCAGGGGCTCCAAATGCTCGAGACAAGGGTTTTAGCATCGAGTTTTATCGCTTCTCCCGTTTTCCTATCGTCCAATATCCAGCTTCCCGAGGTAAGAAAATGGATAGAACCCGAGATGTTGGAAACAGAAAAAAATAACTTGCCGCCTATAGCACCAGCGTTTTTCTACTTTCCCGACGATAACCGAATATCCAGTAACCTACACCTTCTTATGTTCAGCAAAGGACTGCTGTATATCCCCAGTCTCCATGGAGAGCGGAAAAGATACGAAAAATTGCCAACTGGAACATGGATGAATCTCAAAGATCTTTCGATACACTCTGGATGGGAAGAAATCGCCACAGGATCGCTTTTTCTAAAAGAAGACTGGGCGATAGTTATGAACGATGGAGATTCTGTGAAAGTGGTGGCTTTTGTGAAAGAAGGCTTTTCAAAGAGCATTTTCGGAAGAAGGGTGTCGTTCGCCACTGACGGTATTGAAATTTCGGAAGGTCCTGGAATCCGGCATTGGGAAATCGTCGTGAGGACCCCAGATAAGATAAGGGAGGTTTCTTTCAGACTCGCAGAAGCTCGTAGGGAAGTGAAAATTTGAGGAGAGCCCATGCCGTCTTAGCACTTCTCTCGGTTATAACAGCATTGTACTTCATATTCGAATATCCCTTGAACGTTGTCACGCCATTTCTCAACAGATTTCTCGAAGTGAGAATTCCCTCTCCCTTTTACATACTTGTAGTTGGTAGAGATAGAAACATCGAGGGGACTTCGCGCTCAGATGTGATCATAATACTGAAGTTAGATCACAAAGATGGGAAGATAGGTGTTGCCAACATACCTCGTGACCTCATATGGAACGGGAGGAAGGTAAACTCTTATTATGCAGAAGGTGGGATAGATCTTCTGAAAAAGGTCGTAGAAGAGATAGCCAACATACATATCCACAGGTACGCTATTTTTGATTATGAATCTTTTAAAACCCTTGGCGATGCTTTAGGACCGATAAGGGTCGTTGTAAAACAGCCCATGGATTACTACGACGCCGTCCAGGATTTGAGAATAAATTTCAAACCAGGAGTTTACTATCTGAACGGCCAGCAGCTGCTTGCCTATGTTAGATACAGAAAAGGTGGATTGGGCGACCTGGACAGAATTCGCAGACAAAGAGAAGTTCTTAAAATTCTTGTATACAAGCTCATGAGTGAGGATGTGAGCGAAATAGCCAAGATTTATTCAACGCTGTCTGAAAAGATAAAGACAGATCTAACGGTTGAAGAGATATTTCGTATCGCACTTGATTATAGAAAAGGGTACAAAATGTCATTTCTCTCTTTTCCTTCAGTTCTAACCGACGATGGGATGCTACTGCCTGATAAAAAGCGGCTGGAAGATTTTAGGGCAGCATTGAAGAAAGAAGAAGAGCTTTCCGAGCACGAGATTTTGAGGGTAGTACTCGTTAACGCCAAGAAGAGAAAAACGAAGATTTTCCAACCCATTGAAGAGGCGAGATGGAAAAAAATAATCGGATATAGACCCGTACAATTCGTGTGGGAAGACTTAGGGCAGCACATAAGCGGAAGCGTCGCGTATGTAACATCCAGAGATGAAAGAGTTTACAAAAAACTCGCTTCCATGTTGGAGAAGCTCTATCCCCACAGAGATTTTAAAATCTACAAGGTCGCGAGTTTGGAAAAGTTGGAAGATTATTACAAATTCATCTCCTTGATGGCTTCAAAGAGAAAGTATCCAGCCTATCCCATAGACGCCATCGTTCTTTTGGGAGATGTTCAGGTTCCCTGAAATTCCTTCAGTTTCAGAGCAATCTTTGCGCCAAGTCTTGCGTTGCTTATCAAAAGCTCAATGTTAGCTTCTAATGTCCTCCCAGAGCTAAACTCAGAAAGCTTCTCTAATAGATAAGGTGTTAGAGCTTTTCCTCTGACTCCTTCTTTCTTTGCCTGTTCCAATGCTCTTTCCGTCCAATCTTCAAGTTCATCCCGTGGTATTTCCTTTGAAATGGGTATGGGATTTGCCACCAATATCGCGCCCTGATAATTTATTTTTTTCGTGCTTTCGTATATCTTAACGATATCGTTCACATCATCAACCCACATGTTAAGCGGGATTCCACTGCTTGAAGTGTAAAAGGCAGGAAATTCCTTTGTTTTGTATCCAACGACTATCACACCCAATGTTTCCAAAAGCTCAACTGTTTTTTCGAGGTCAAGGATTGATTTTGCGCCAGCGCTTATAACAATCCCGCGCGTCCGTGAAAGCTCATAAAGATCCTGTGATATATCGAAAGCGTCTCTATGAAAACCCCCTATTCCTCCGGTCACAAAGACGTCTATGCCTGCTATGCTCGCCACTCGCAGAGTGGCACTCACCGTGGTGTCACCGTCAAGACCTTTTGCCATTACATACGGCAACTCTCTGACGCCAACCTTAACACTTTGACCGTTTGCGAGCTTTTCGATCTCGCTCTCGTTAAGGCCGACCACAACCTCCCCAGAGATAACCCCGATAACGGCTGGTACGGCTCCTTCATCCTTTACGATGTTCTGCAACTTCTTTGCCGTCTCCAAGTTCACCGGATGGGGCAGTCCATGCGCTATCACAGTGCTCTCAAGAGCAACCACGGCATCGCTGAGCGGATCCACTCTGAGTACCACACATTTCACATCCTTTCAGGAGCGCTAACTCCCAGAATGTCGAGCCCTTTCTTAATCACGATCTGGACAGCAAGAGAGAGATTGAGACGCGCGTTGGAAACTTCAGGGGAGTCTGGATCAACAATAGTGTTATGTGTGTAGAAAAGATGAAAATCGTGAGCGAGATCTTCGAGATAAGAAGTTATCTTTGCAGGCGACAAGTTGTAAAAAGCATCAAGGAGCGCATCCTCGAAAAGATCGAGCCTTTTCATCACAGCTCTCTCGTGTTCATTGGAAAGGAGATCTAAATTCTCTCCCTCGATGAATTTTAAGCCCTTAGTCTGAGCCTGTTTAAAAAGAGAGCATATCCTTGCATGCGCGTATTGGACATAATAAACAGGATTGTCCATGCTTCTTTTGACAGCCAGATCCATATCGAAAATGAGTGGTGTTGAGGGATCTATTCTCGCGAAGAAATACCTGGTCGCATCTACTCCGACTTGGTCCATCAGCTCGTCCAGAGATATAAATCTGCCCGCCCTTGTCGACATTCTAAGGTTTTCTCCGCCCTTTCTCAGTGTAACGAACTGGTGGAGAATGACGTTGAAGAAATCGTCGTCAAATCCAAGAGCCTTCATCGCCGCTTTCATTCTGGGAATATGGCCGTGGTGGTCACTTCCCCATATGTCAAAAACTCTGGCAAAACCCCTTTCGTGCTTTTTGAAATGATAGGCTATGTCTGTCATGAAGTATGTGGGAGTTCCGTCTTTTCTAACCAGGACCTTGTCGTCTTCGTCCACAAAATCGGAGACTTTGAACCACAAAGCCCCATCTTTTTCATAAACGAGATCCTTTTCCCTTAATATTTCAAGCACCTTGTCTACAGTACCATCCTCTATCAAGCTCTTTTCACTGAAAACATTGTCAAAGCCCGAGCGAATTCTCTCGAAAGTTTTCATCATCCAAGATCTTATTTCTTTCAGAGCGTATTCCCTGAAAAACTCTTCGACTTTTTCGTCCCACTGATCTTTATAAGTATCTCCTACTTCTTCTGCCAATTTTTTAGCTATCTCAACGAGATATTCTCCCCTATATCCATCCTCTGGAATTTCATGGCTAACTCCAAAGAGCTCGTTGTATCTTACCCATAGAGATCTGGCAAGAAGGCTTATCTGACGGCCTGCATCGTTCAAGTAGACTTCGTTTTCAACATCGTATCCCATTTCCTTAAAAATCCTGACAAGAACATCGCCGATGACTATCTGTCTTCCATGAGCTACCGTGAGCGGTCCTGTGGGATTTGCACTACCATATTCTATTTGAACCTTCATACCCTTTCCCAGATTCTTCTTTCCGAAACCTTCTTTCTCTTGGAGTATCTTTTTCACGACGCTCTGAAAAAGGGAAGGAGCCACTTTGAAATTGACGAACCCGGGACCAGCTATTTCTACATTTTCGAAATCCTCATATTGTCGTAGGTTTTCCGCAAGATCTGCGGCTATGTCCCTTGGCGGACGCTTGAAATACTTGGCTCCGACAAGGGCAGCGTTGGTGGAAAAATCCCCGAATTGCTCCGGGGGAACCTCAACTTTGAAATCATATTCTTGCCCAAGATCCTTAAGGGTCTCTTCAACCCTCTTTTTTATTATCTCTCTTATCATCTTTTGACCTCCTTGATTTAATCGAGTGCTTTTCTTAGGCTTTCCGATTCGACCAATGCCTTGACCAATTTGAACGTGTTATCGTAATCTTTGAGGTTCATAACAGAGACAGGTGAATGTATGTACCTACAGGGAACCGAAATAACACCGGCAGGCGCTCCCTTACCTCTGCTCGCTATGTTCCTGGCGTCTGTCCCCCCGGCTGTCCTCATCTTCATTTGGTACGGAATGGAAAGATCCTTCGCGACACTTATAATCGTCTTGAATATCCTTTCATCAATCACATATCCGGAGTGGAAGAAAGTAATGGCTGGACCGTTTCCGAGATGCGTGGCCCATTTGTAGCTTTCGAGCTCAGGAATATCACCTGCGGTAGTTCCTTCGAGGATGAGTGCCGCATCGAGTCCAAGTCCTTCCATGAGAATTGAGGCCCCGCCCATGGGCCCTATCTCTTCCTGAGAAGAGAATATGAAATAAGTGTCGTAAACGGGGGTCGATTCCACGGCCACCTTTAGCTCAACGCTGCAGCCCACTCTGTCATCGAAAGCTTTCCCGATTGCGTAATCTCCCATCTCTTCATAGGTCGTCGTGAAATACGCATATGTCCCCACCTTGACCTTGACTTCATCCTTTTTTCTGGCACCTATATCTATTCTAAGATCTTTGTAGCTTATCTTCTCGATCTTTTCTCTCTGGATGTGAATCGGTTTGTACCCAACAACTCCTAAGGTATCTCCGACTTTTAGAGTTTTTCCAACTACAACCCTCGGATCTATTCCCCCAACCGGAGCAAATGAAAGAGAGCCATCATCGTTTATCGCAGTAATCATAAAAGAAACCTCATCCATATGGGCTACCAATCCCAATTTAAAGCCCTCTTTTTTCCCCTTCTTAAAGGCCACCAGATTGCCAAGCCTGTCCACCCAGACTTTATCCACATAGTCCTTTATCTTCTCCTTTATGAAATCTCTTACCTTTCCTTCATCTCCCGAACCACCGGGGAGTTCCGAAAGCTCCTTCAAATACATCCTTCACACCTCCATCTCGGAAATGAGATGTGCCATAAGCCTTGCGGTTTCTTCCACATCCTTCGGATCAACAACCTCAACGGGTGTATGCATGTACTTTAAAGGAATCGATATCAGGAGAGTCCTTGTACCAGTCCTGGCCGCTCTTACTCCTTCATTGTCTGTCCCTGTTCTCATCGGAAGAACTTCAATTTGGTGCTTTATCCCATGTCTTTTGGCTGTTTCTACCGCTTTTTCATGGAGCTCCTTGTCTATGAAGGGGCCAATACCTATTGCAGGGCCTTCTCCAATTTTCATTTGCTCATACCCCTCTACCTTCTCTGCAATAGTGACATCTACAACTATTGCCCAGTCAAGATCGAGCTCATAAGCTATCGAAGAAGCACCAGGACTTCCAAAACCGTGTTCTTCCCTCGTCGAGAAGACAAGGTAAACATCCCAATCGTATCTGAGTTTTTCCAAAAATTCCTTTGTTTTTATTAAGGAAACACATCCTGCCCTGTCATCCAAAGCTTTCCCGGTGACAAGTTCTCCTAATTTTGAAGGCTTCACGTCCACGACCACTCTATCTCCCACTTCGATTGACTGCCAGTCCGACATCGTTGCATCCAGAACTATTTCGTCAAATTCCTGCACTTTCCCTTTCTTTTCTGGAGGGGTGAGATGCGGTGCGATTATACCTATTACTCCTCTAACCACTCCTTTTTTCGTCAAAACCTTGACCTTGCTCGAAGGAAGAAGCTTAGGGTCCACACCCCCAACTGTGTCCAGGTAGAAGAATCCATTTCCCGCTTTTTTTGAGACGAGCATACCTATTTCATCAATGTGTGCGAAAATACCCACTCGTCCTTTGCCAGAACCCTCTATTTTATAGATAAGTCCTCCGAGCTTGGTTCTTTCACCACCACCCAAAATCTCTCTTATTTTCTCAGCCACCGCATCTTCATATCCAGTGGGCCCGTCAACGGAAGACAATTCCATCAAAAGCTTTTCTGTCGTCATCACTTCACCACCTCTTCGTCGAAGTGTATGTCATTCCATCTCTCAATCACAATTCTTCCTGCTCTTACATGGGCAACACAGGGAGTGCCATCCAATCCCTTTTCATGTGAGATCTTGTCAGAAATCTGGATCAAACTGGGTTTCAATTCAACCGCCATAATAACCGAAGAATACCCTTCATTAAGCCCTGCTCTTATCGTTCCTTCTGCTCTTCCAAAGATCACAACACTTCCTCCTGCCATTATTTCCGCACCTGAATGCAGATTCCCTGCGAGTATAACATCGCCGGAATGTATTATCACCTGACCTGACCTCAAATTTCTCTTGACGATTTTCGTGCCTGATTTCGTTTCATCTTGCTTTACTATATTGAGCTTCCCGGAGACCGTTATCTCCCCTTCGCTCTCGTTACCTATCAGAATCTTAACGACAGTGAGTCCAAAATCTCTTATACGCTCTATGATCATAGGAATATCCTTAGCATGCTTTGCATGATTCTCAACAAAGAGTATTATTTGATCCCCTTTCGTGAAAAAACTGCTCATTTGGGTGAGCTTGGAAGTGAGAGCGTTTATTACTTCCTCAGTGGAAGTGTAGTCCTTTATTACGAGTATGAGCCCTTCTTTGGTCATTCTGAAATCTACCATCACACCACTCCTTCGAGTATTTCAAAAACTCGCTTTATGTCCTGTGCGTGTTCTTCGTTCCCGCCCGGCGTTTCCAAAATCCATGGTACCTTTCTTACCTCCTCAAAACTAAAGAAATTCCTGAATCCATCAACGCCTATATGGCCAAATCCTATGAATTCGTGGCGATCTTTTGCAGCCCCGAGTGGAAATTTGCTGTCGTTAAGGTGTATCATTTTAAGTCTGCCGAGACCAACCATCTCGTCAATTTCATTAAGGAGATTTCTGACACCTTCTGGTGTTCGTATATCGTATCCAGCGTCAAAACCGTGGCACGTATCGTATGTAACCCCAAGCCTATCGGGATAAGAAGTGAGATCTATTATTCTTTTCATCTGCTCATACTTGAATCCGATCGCACTGCCTTTAGGAGCCACATTCTCAAGGAGTATGATCACGTCCAAGTTCTCCGTCCTTTTGAAAACCTCGTCAAGTCCTTTTGCAATGAGCTCTATTCCTGCGTCTATTCCCGCTCCCAAATGGCTGCCGGGGTGTATATTCAAATATCTTATCCCGAGTGCAGCACATATCCTCACTTCCATTTCCAAAAGATCGACGGACTTTTTCCATACATCTTCCTTGGGAGAAGCAAGATTTATGAGATATCCACTGTGGCAGAAAGCGGCTTCGTAATCTATTCCGTACTTTTTCATGTTCCTCTTGAACAAATTCACGACTTTCCTATCTGGCAGTTTTGCCCTCCACTGCCGTGCATTGTGGGGGAATATTTGAAAGGCGTTTCCCCCTATATTCACGGTTTCCTCGGGGACCTTGTCAAAGCCCTTTGAAATGGGCATGTGTGCCCCAAGCTTGATTTCAAACTTCAAGGCTATCACCTGGCTTTAATATCTTGCACTCACAGGTTCCAATCTCGGATACCTTTTCGCAGAACTTTTCGGGATCTGTCTTGATAGGATCCCAAGTGTTGTAGTGCATTGGAACGACTATCTTTGGAGAAATCATCTTCGCTGCAAGGACCGCGTCGTCAACGTCCATCGTGTAATTTCCTCCTATTGGGAGGAAGGCCACATCTATATTCTCGTAACTGAGAAGCTCCATGTCTTTGGTGAGTCCCGTATCTCCCGCGTGGTAAACCCTTCTATGATCCAGACCTATCACTACACCCGCGGGATTTCCACCGTAGATTATCTCCCCATCCTCGACAATCCCGCTTCCATGAAGTGCCGGAGTGAGTTTGAACATTACTCCATCAACCGTTGCCCTCCCGCCTATGTGCATCGTGTGCACTTTGTCTATTCCCTTTTTCTGAAGATACAGACCGATTTCGAAGTTCGTAACAACGGTGCTTCCAAACTTTTTGGCTATTTCCACTGTATCTCCTATATGATCGCCATGACCATGCGTGACAACGATGAAATCAATCTTTGGGAGATCATTAACGCTCATAGTGGCTTGGGGATTTCCGGTCAGGAATGGATCGATTATAACGGTCTTGCTGCCCTCTATTAAAACCGCCGCGTGCCCTAAAAAGGTGATCTTCATGCCAATCCCCTCCTTAGGAACGAGTTTTCAAAAAAGCGTTTGCTTCCGAAAGGAAATTATACACCGAGCATTTTCACGGCAGTAAACATGGCGGAAGAGTGTAGTAAAATCAAATGGAACGATAGTTAAAAGAAGGAGGGCTGTGCCGTGGCACTTTTCGGAACAGATGGAGTAAGAGGAGTGGTGAATGGGGACCTAACCCCAGAACTCGCTTTCAAGCTTGGAAATGCCTTGGGAAGGATCTTCGAAGGTGAATTCATTCTTATTGGAAGAGACACAAGAAAGACAGGGGAAATGCTTGAAGCTGCACTTGCAGCAGGGATAGCTTCGTCCGGAAAAGATGTAATGCTCTGCGGAATTCTTCCAACCCCCGCTGTAGCCATGCTGAGCAACAGGATGAAAACAGAGGGAGTTATTATATCCGCTTCACATAACCCTCCAGAGTTCAATGGGATCAAGGTTGTGAAGAACGGTTTTAAACTTCCCGATGAGGAGGAAAGAAGGATAGAAAAACTCATTGAAAATGAAAAGTTGGTGGATTATTCGAAGGTGGGAAGAATAAAGAAATTCGATGAAGCATTCGACATATACACAAAAGAAGTACTGAAAATGTACGAGGATTTGAATCTCTCGGGTTTTAACATAGCCGTAGACGTTGCAAATGGTGCTGCTTACAAAACCACACCTTTTGTTTTGGAAAAACTCGGTGCGGTTGTGGAAGTGTACGCAAATGAGCCTGATGGTGTGAACATAAATCAGGAATGTGGCTCAACCAACATGGAATTTCTGGCTGCAAGAAAGAAAGAAGGTTGGTTGGGACTGGCTCACGATGGAGATGCAGATAGAGCTATATTCCTTGACGAAGAGGGAAATGTCGTGCATGGTGACAAAATACTCGGAATAATGGCACTTGCCATGAAAAGGGAAGGAAGGCTTAAAAATTCAAAAGTGGTTGCTACGATACTATCTAATCTTGGACTTGAAGAATTTCTTGGAAAGCATGGAATAACGCTCTTGAGAACCAAAGTGGGAGACAGATACGTTCTCGAAAGAATGTTGGCATCAGGTGCATTTCTTGGAGGCGAGAGATCCGGCCATGTGATCTTCCTTGACAGATCCACCACAGGTGACGGCTTGATAACAGCCCTTGAAATCTTGAGATTCTTGAAAAATTCAGGTGAAGATCTTAAAAGTCTTCACAGTAGCATCCCGGATTATCCACAGGTCATGATAAACGTTCCCGTAAAAGACAAGAGCATCGTGGAAGATGAAAAGATCAAAAAAGCCGTTGAGAAATTCTCCAAAAAGGATCTCAGAATAGTGGTAAGGCCTTCCGGCACAGAACCTCTAATAAGAGTTATGGTGGAAGCGTACGATGGAGAAGAAGCAAAGAGGGTAGCAGAAGAGCTCGCAGAGGTGGTGAAAGAGATTGACCTTGAAAGATCTTCTTGAAAGGCATGGAATAGAGATAGATGAAAATAAGGAGAAACTTCTGAGCGATTACCTTGAATTCCTATCAAGCGCTCCCTTGAACTTGACATCGTTTAGACGGGAAGAGTTGCCTGTAAAAGCCGTTCTTGACACGCTTTTTCCCTTGAAGGACTTGCCGATTCACACGGCGTTTATGGATGTTGGAACGGGTGGCGGTATCCCTGGAATTATAGTCTCAATCTACTTCGATGTGGAGGGAGTTTTACTCGATTCAACACGAAAAAAACTCCTCGTGCTTGAAAAATTTATATCAGAAAAACAACTTCCCTTGAGGACAATTTGGGGAAGGGCAGAGGAAGTTGCTCACAACGGGAAAGAACGCGGAAAATACGAGTTCGTCTTGACAAGGGCACTTGCAAAAATCCGAGTAGCACTTGAGCTTACAGCTCCATTTGCCATGGTTGGCGGGTATGTGGTCATGTACAAAGGTCCAAAATGGAAAGAAGAGCTTGAGGAATCATGGGAAACTATGGAAGTACTCGGGCTTGATTTGGGAGATGTACTGGAATACACACTTCCGACGGGAGAAAAGCGAGCTCTTGTGATATTCGAAAAGATAAAAACGACTCCTAAAAAATATCCAAGAAAGTTTTCACAGATAGCGAAGAGGCCGCCGAGGTGAGAGACAAATGCTATACCTTGAAACCTGGAATTTTCCAGCGGATATCAACATGGCATTGGATGTGATTTTGGGAGAGTACTCCTCCAGAGTAAAAAAACCCATATTGAGGCTTTACAGCTGGGAAAAGCCTTCTGTTTCTATAGGCAGGCATCAGTCCGTGAGAGAACTCGATACAGACTTTATGGAAAAAGAAGATCTGCCGTGCGTGAGAAGACCGACTGGCGGCAGGGCGGTTCTCCACCACAATGAAATAACGTACTCTGTAGCATTTCCAAAAGGAACTGATGAATACGAGATGAGTGTTCTTGCTCTTTATAAGAGGCTCTCGGAAATTTTCAAAAAAGCTTTCGAAAGCATTGGAATAAGCGTTTCATTCAGCCATGGAAAAGGAAGCCTTAAAAACCCTTCTTGTTTTTCATCAAGCGCGAGGTACGAGCTTCTAATAGATGGCAAAAAATTTTTGGGAAGCGCACAGGTTAGAACGAAAGATTACGTCCTCCAACATGGCAGTATATTGCTAAAACCCAACTGGACATTAGTCGCCAGTGTTTTTAAAAGTGTCACGGAAGATATGATTTCCAAAAATGCTATCGGAATATTCTCTGTCAAAAGGCTTGAAAAAAGAAAAATAGTGAATGCTATCAAAAAAGCCTTTGATGAAAGCTACAGCATCGAAGAAATGGATTTCTATCAGCTCCTAAGGCTTTTAAGGGAAGCTGAGAAAATAAGGGGGCGGTTTTCCTGTCAAAGCTCTATGTAGTCGCAACACCGATTGGAAACCTAAACGATATCACATTAAGAGCCTTAGAAGTGCTTAGAGAAGCTGAGCTTCTGATAGTGGAAGACAAAAGAAGAACAGCTATTTTGCTGAACAAATTTGAAATAGGAAGAAAAGATATGATACCTATAGCTGAAAACATTTCGGAGAAAAAGGTGGATTGGATAATAGAGAAGATAAAGAATGTGAACATAGCTTGCCTTGTCAGCGATTCCGGGATGCCAGTTATATCGGATCCCGGGTACGCTATAGTGAAAAGGTGTTGGGAAGAAGGAATAGAGTTAGATGTGGTTCCTGGGCCAACCGCTCACACGGCGGCTCTTGCGGTCAGCGGTTTTCCAGCAAATAAATACGTATTTCTGGGATTTTTACCCAAGAAATCAAAAAGGAGGAAACTCCTCAAAAGCTTATGTTCAGCATCGGAAATAGATACCATAGCCTTTTACGAATCTCCTTATAGGTTCTTAGAAACACTCCAAGATATATTGGATATATTTGGAAACGTTGAGATCTTCGTTGGTAGGGAAATGACAAAAATACACCAGGAATTTTTTAAAGGAAGGGTCAAAGAAGCCGTAGAACATTTCAAGGGGGGAGTGAAAGGAGAAATAACGGTGATCTTGAGGAGGGATATCCAGTGTTGAGAAAAATCGTGACAGTCTTGATTCTCCTCACACTTTCTGTTTTTGCATATCAAGTCAAAGTTGTTACCAATGTTCCTGGAGTAAGCGTTTATCTGAACTCAAAACTCATGGGGATAACTGACGAAACCGGGGAGATCACATTTGACGCTACGGGGGCTGTAATCATACAAGCAACCAAACAGGGATATTGGCCGAGAAAGCTTCGCCTCGAAGCTAATATACAATTCGATAGGACATTCAAGCTCTTCTTTTACCCTGTATCAAGAGCATTCCTTGATACGGATCCCCAAGGAGCCGACGTTTTTATCTCCTATGGCGAATCTCTCATATACCTGGGTAAAACCCCTTACTACGGCGAGGTACCCATAGGAGAACACACTTTGGTCATTAGGAAAAAAGATTACCCTGAATTCAAAAGAAGTGTTGTCTTTAAAAGTCAAATACAGAAGATAACTCTTAAAATCCCGAACTACGGTTATTGTTATGTAAAAACAACTCCTGCGGCCTCAGTAGTGGTGGACGGTGTTTACAAGGGAGATTCTCCTGTGGGATTCAAAATTGGCGTGGGTGAACATTCATTTGAATTCTACAAAGAAGGATTGCTTATAGGTAAAAATACCTTCAAAATAACGAGTGAACCAACGGAGATTAACCTCAAATTAAGAGATATAGCCAAAATCAGCTTTCACAGCTATCCCGCTGGTGCACAGATGAAAATTGGTTCGAAAGTGTATGAACTGCCCGTTACCTTGAAGATAGTCGAGGGCGACTATCCGGTAGAGCTAAGCCTTCCAGGTTTTAAAACCCTGAAAAAAACGGTTACGATTTACAAAGACATGAAAACATTGACATTCAAGCTCGAGGAAGAAAAATACAGAGTCGTGATCCCCTTCAAAGGGGATATAGAGATAGATGGAAGAAGTTGGGAGAGAGGCCCGCTCACTACATATGTTAAAAAGGGCTTCCACATTCTTCATTTCAAGAACGATTATGGGGAGTGGTACAAGACTTTCTTCGTAACCACTGATTCGTCTTTAACGATCGATACAGAGAAAGGAACAGTAATAATTCCAGACGTAGGAAGAATCGTTGTAAATGGAGTCCAGCTGATGACACCAGCTATAATGAATCTAAGCCCGGGTAAATACACCTTCGAAATGTTGGGAGTCAAGGAAACCATCGATGTGAAGAGCGGAAAAGTTGAGATGCTTCCCAAAGGCTTTGGTGCAGTCACAGTTAACAGTTTCCCAGAAGGTCTTACGGTCTCGTTCGACGGGGAAGAATTCGTCACACCGGTGTTTTTGTATCCCTTGCCACCTGGTGAAAAGGAGATCATCTTCAAAAAAGGCTGCGCTACCTGGCACAAGACTGTGAAGATAAAGGAAGGAAATATTTCCTTTGTAAATCTCGAGATCCCTCTCAGTAACATTTTGAAAGTTCCAGATATCCGAAATTGTGAGATAATTGTTGACGGTGAAAAAATAGAAGAACTCGCAGATTTAAACATCGGTTTTCATTTGCTCGCTCTGAAATGTGGAAAGGTTATTGACATAGAACCTTTTTGCTATTCGGATAACGAAAGAGATCTACCCTTTCCTCTCGGAGGTGAAGCAAAATGAGAGTTAAAGCATTGCTGTCGTTTGTGGCAATATTTTTTGCAACTCTCGTACTGGCAGATGTAACTATCAAAGACGTTTCCCCGCTCATTCCAGAGCATGATGCCGTCATCTACATGGTGAGCAATGGCATAATGGAAACCGAGGATGGTTTTTTCAAGGGTGGAAAGATCATCACCAAATTCGACCTTGCTGTTTATCTCTATAGGCTCATAAAATTCCTGAAATTGGGTGGGACTGCCACACCACCAGCTACATCACTCGAAATAAGACCTCCCATGGAAGAGATCTTGAAAGTATTGGAATACTCCCCAGAAACCGGAGACTCTTTGAGATTGAGAAAGATCGAAAAACGGCTCACTTCCTTGGAAGATCTCATTTCTTCGATGAAAACGCCACCAGCTCACTATGAAACTCCTGTAAGCACAGCAACAGAAATGAGTGAGGAAGAATACAAAGACATTGCAACTGTTCTTAACGACTATGAAAAAAGAATTTCCGAACTCGAAGGAAAAATGTCCGATTTAGAGAAGAGCATTTCCGGCGCTAAGACCGTTTCGGCTTCTTTAACTGAGTTGGAGATATCTGTGAAAAATAACGGTGCCAATTTAAAGAGTCTAATGAGCGATTTTTACAGTTTCTCTGAAAGAGTACGAGAAATAGAGAAAAATATGGAGGTTGTGAAATCCCAGCTTGAAATTCTTAAAAGCTCGGGAACACTTGGAAAAATTGTGGAGATGGAAAACACCATAGCCAATTTCAGAAAAGAGCTCACCAACTTGAAAGACCTGATAGGGGATTACGAAGGCATGTACAGAGAGGAAGAAAAACAGTGGATGGTTCTATATGCTGATAAAATCCACACACTCGAATCAAAATTCGCCACACTCGAAAGCACGTCCTTGAACAGCATCTCAGACTTGCGCGAGCAGGTTGAGGGACTCAAATCTGATATTAAAAGGCTAAATGATATATTATCTGCCGTCAAAGTTTCTCAGAAGATCGCCGAAGACGTCCAAGGAATGGCTGCGATAATGGAGATAATGACAGTTGTGTCTGCAATAAGTGCTCTCATATCGCTTAGTGTTGCATTCTATTTGGCTTTCTTCAGATGAGGAGGAATGAAAAATGAGAGTTATTGTGATAGTTCTCGACAGTGTGGGAATAGGTGAAATGCCCGATGCTAAGGAATATGGAGATGAGGGAAGCAACACATTGGTAAACACGGCGAAAGCCGTGGGTGGTTTGAATATTCCCAACATGGCACGTCTTGGTGTTGGAAACCTTGCGGACATTCCAGGAGTACAGAAAGTAGAAAACCCAGAAGGTGTTTACGGGATAATGATGGAAAAAAGTCCTGGAAAGGACAGCACTACTGGTCATTGGGAGCTCATGGGAATAATACTGAAAAAACCTTTCGATATATTCCCAAACGGTTTTCCCAAAGATCTCATCGAAGAATTCGAAAGAAGGACGGGAAGGAAAGTTATAGGAAACAAACCGGCATCAGGCACCGAAATCATCAAAGAACTCGGGCCGGAGCATGAGAAAACAGGAGCTCTGATAGTCTACACTTCGGCCGACAGCGTATTTCAAATAGCGGCTCACAAAGAAGTGGTCCCCCTTGAAGAGCTCTACCGATACTGTGAGATAGCAAGACAGCTTTTGGACGAAGCTGGATTCAAGGTTGCAAGAGTCATTGCCAGACCTTTCATAGGAAAGTGGCCGAATTACACGAGAACTCCTGAAAGACATGACTACTCTTTACCACCCGAAGACGAAACGTTACTCGATATACTCAACGAAGAAGGCATACCTGTTTATGGCGTTGGAAAGATTTACGACCTTTTCGCCGGAAGGGGCATAACAGAGTCCTGGAAAACCAAGGATAACATGGATGGTGTGGACAAGACGATAATGGTCATGAAAGAAAAAAGACACAAATCATTCATATTCACGAATCTCGTCGATTTCGACACCAAATATGGCCACAGAAACAACCCAGAAGGCTACGCAAAAGCTCTTGAAGATTTCGACAGAAGACTGCCGGAAATAATAGATGCGATGATGGAAGAAGACGTTCTTTTCATAACCGCCGATCATGGCTGTGATCCCACGACACCTTCCACGGACCACTCCCGTGAAGTGGTGCCCGTCCTGGGATATGGAAACCCCTTGAAGAAAGGAGTGTACATAGGAGTACGCGAAACATTTGCGGATTTGGGCCAAACTATAGCCGACATATTCGATGTACGGCCATTAAAGAATGGAAAATCCTTCAAGATGTTAATATGGAAGGAGTGATAGTCTGCCGGGTCCAAGGGGTAGAGGCGGATTTGGTGGACTTGGTTGGTGGATAACAGCTTATTCGCTTCTGCTTATAGCAGAAAAGCCTCGTCATGGATATGAAATAGCAACCGAGCTTCGAAAAATTGGTTTTCCAATAATGGGAGTGGCTCAGATGGGAAGTATATACAGAACACTATCATCGCTTGAGGCTTCAGGATTTATCGTTCCAGAGTGGGACATGTCATCAAGTCCTCCAAGAAAGATTTACAAGATAACACCTTTAGGACTTGAATACCTCGAGCAGGTGAAAATAGAAGTTATGTCTTTAAAGGCTCTCGTTGAAGCCTTTGCAGAAAAACTTGAAAAACTTGGGGGTGGCAAATGATGGAGATCAAGAAAATTCTCCTTAATTTCCAGAGAAGCGAAATAACAGAACACGAGATTTATAAAAGGCTTGCAAAAAGAGTCGACGAAAAAAACGCAAAGATTTTGGAAAGTATTGCTCAGGATGAGAAAAGGCACTACTCGATACTCAAGGAATACACGAAAGAGGATGTACCGCCAAATAGGCTCAAAATCTTCTGGTACACCCTTCTTTCATTCATATTTGGTCTCACATTTGCTTTGAAAGCTATGGAGAGAGGGGAAAAGATAGCTCAGCATGAATATGAAAAGGTGAAAAAAGAATATCCGCCTGTGGAAGGAATAATTGAAGACGAGGAAAAGCACGAGATGAAGCTTCTCAATATGATAGAGGAAGAGAGGGTCGGTTATATAAGCTCCATGGTGCTTGGCCTTAATGATGCGATAGTGGAGCTAACTGGAACACTTGCCGGTCTCACATTTGCTCTCAGAAACTCGAAACTCGTCGGATTGGCAGGTTTGATAACGGGGATATCTGCAGCCCTTTCAATGTCCGTTTCCGAATACCTCTCCCAAAAGTCCGAAGCCGAAGAGGGCAAGAGCCCGTTGAAAGCGGCTGTTTATACCGGCATAGCTTATTTCATGGTGGTTGTGATGTTGATACTTCCGTACTTCCTTTCCTCAAACCCTGTTTTTGCGCTTGGAATAGCTGTGAGCATGGTTGTCATTGTGATAGGACTGTTTACCTACTTTGTCGCTGTTGTAAAAGAACAAAGCTACGCCCATCTTTTCTTTGAAATGCTCCTTTTGAGTCTGGGAGTTATGGTGATATCATTTGTTGTCGGACTAATAGCCAGAAAAGTGTTAGGGATAGAGGTATGAGAGTGGAAGAATTCGATTACCACCTTCCGAAAGAGCTTATCGCCCAAAAGCCTGTTGAGCCTCGGGATTCTTCCCGCCTTATGGTTATTCATAGAGACACGGGAAAGATAGAACATAAAATCTTCAGGGATATCGTGGAATATTTGAATCCCGGTGACCTTTTGGTGTTAAACGTCTCAAAGGTCATTCCAGCTCGTCTCATAGGAAAAAAACTCACTGGTGCAAATGTCGAAATCTTTTTGCTCGAGAAAGTCGAACCAGGTGTTTGGCGCTGTATGGTAAAACCCGGCAAGAGGTTAAAAGTTGGCGCAGAGGTCGTTTTCAAAAGTGGTTTGAAAGCCAGAATAGAAAAACACATGAAAGATGGGACGAGGCTGGTTTCATTCAGCACCCAAAGTGACAAAGAAATCTTCTCTGCGGGTGAAATCCCACTTCCACCTTACATCGAAAATCCCGATGTGGATTCAGAGAGATACCAAACCGTGTACGCGAAAGAACCTGGTGCTGTTGCAGCTCCAACAGCCGGACTTCACTTCACGAAAGATCTCCTTGAAAAACTCAAAAGAATGGGAGTGGAAACGGCAGAAGTAGTGCTTCATGTGGGTCTTGGAACGTTCCGCCCGGTAAAAGCAGAGAAAGTAGAAGATCACAAGATGGATGAAGAATTCTACAGGGTGCCAAGAGAGACTATGAAAAAGATCGAAAAAACTAAAAAAAGCGGCGGGAGGGTTATTGCAGTTGGAACCACAGTTGTGAGAACTCTGGAAACCATTGCCCGCTTGCCAAAGAGGGAGGAGTACTATGGCAAAACCGATCTTTTTATATATCCGCCATTCGAATTCAAAATGGTAGATGCGCTCGTAACGAACTTTCATCTTCCACGCTCAACACTGCTCATGTTAGTCTCGGCCTTTGCGGGTTTGGAACTGATCAAAAAAGCGTATAAAATAGCCGTTGAGGAAAAATATAGGTTCTTTTCGTTCGGAGATGCGTGTTTGATATTATGAAAACCATGAGGAGGTATGAGAGATGGATGAGATCGTGAAGGCGCTTACCGAGTCTTTTGGACCGAGTGGTAGGGAATCGAAGGTCAGGGAACTTCTCATTGAGCTGATAAAGGATCCTGTGCATGGTTATGAAGTAGATAAGGTGGGAAATCTCATCGCTTGGAAGGGAGAAGGCGGAAAACCAATTATCTTTGTCGCACATATGGACGAAATAGGGATTGTGGTTACCAACAAGATAAAGAATGGGTTTTATAGGATAGAACCTGTCGGCGGTGTTTCGCCTTATGTGGCGCTTTCCAGCCGCTTCGTATTGGAAGATGGCACCATAGCAGTCGTTGGATACGAACATGAGACCGCGGAGGAAGCAAAGAAAAACCTTTCGAACCTAACTTTTGATCACTTGTACTTGGACACGCTCGGAAAAGATATCGAACTTGGCACCTTCGGAGTTTACAACAGAGGTTTTCATAAAAACGGTGATCTTTGGATCTCTAAAGCCATGGATGACAGAATTGGATGCGCCGTTTTAGTAGAACTTGTGAGGAGAGTTGAGAAACCCAAGAGAAAATTCTATGTTGCTTTTTCCATTCAAGAAGAGGTTGGTTTGGTGGGTGCTTCAGTCATCGCCTATCCCTACGATGTTGAAGAAGCTATAGCAATAGATGTAACGGACTCCGCTGATGTTCCGAAAGGTTTCAAAAGACATTCTATGGTTCTTGGTGAAGGTCCCGCCATAAAGATCAGGGATAAGATTTCCATAAGCGATAGGCGAATCGTGGAGAAAATGGTAGAGGTTTCAAAGAAAAACGATATTCCGTATCAAATGGAAGTACTAACAATGGGAGGAACTGACGCCGGTGCCTTGATGAAAACAAAAGGTGGTATTCCAAGTGCAACGGTATCCATTCCCACGAGATACATTCACACTCCTGGAGAAGTGGTAAGTGCAAAAGATGTTGATAATACTGTAAAAATGCTATTAGAATACATCCAGGCGGTGTAAATGTGGCAATAAAAGACAGAATACAAGATTACCTAAACAGTTTACAAATAAAAATTTCAGAGGATACAAGAGAGCCTTGGGATGTATACTTCATGAGGATAGCGCTCCTCGTAAGGGAGCGCTCTACATGTTTTCATAGGAAAGTTGGAGCCGTAATTGTGAAAGAAAACAGAATACTTGCCACTGGATATAATCAGCCCCCCTCAGGTTTTCCACACTGCGATCAAATAGGATGTATCAGAGACGAGCTTGGAATAAAGACTGGAGAGAATCAAGAGATATGTTACGGCCTGCATGCCGAACAAAACGCATTGATGCAAGCTGCGCGTTTTGGGATAGCTACAGAAGGCGCAACTATGTATGTAACCCACAAACCCTGCTCCGTGTGCGCAAGGTTAATATTAAACGCGGGTATAAAGAGGGTGGTATACCTTCACGACTACCCTGATCCACTCAGTGATTTCTTCTTCAAAACCACGGGTGTTAAGTTAGAAAAGCTTGATGTAAGGAGTGATGATCTTGAGGACTAAGCAGCTACTAAAGTATCTCAGGATAGACAGGTGGCCAACCGTTTGGTGCCCCGGATGTGGAAACGGGATAATTTTGAAAGCCTTCTTGGAGGCCGTCGATCAGCTCAAGCTGAAGAAAGAAAGAGTCGCTGTGATATCAGGTATAGGTTGTTCGTCAAGGGCCACAGGGTATCTGGATTTCAACACCATGCACACGTTACACGGTAGGGCCATCGCATTCGCCACAGGCGTGAGGCTTGCAAGGCCAGAGTTCAAAGTGGTCGTAATGGGGGGAGACGGAGACATTGTATCCATAGGTGGTAATCACTTCATCCATGCGTGCAGGAGAAACCTTGACATGACCGTCATTGTCTTCAACAACATGATATACGGAATGACAGGAGGGCAATACTCCCCAACCACGCCTGAGGAAAGCGTTGCTTCTACTGCTCCTTACGGGCATATAGAAAAACCATTCGATATCGTAGAGTTGGCGCTCTCGGCAGGCGCTACTTTCGTTGCAAGAGCCACAGTCTTTCACTATAACCTTTTGGTCAGATATATAAAAGAAGCTTTGCAGCACAAAGGAATCGCAGTAGTTGACGCCGTCACGAATTGTCATACCTACTACGGCAGGTATAACGGAATGCCTGAACCATATCAGATGATGGAGTATTTCAAGAAAAACTCGGTTACACTGGAACAAGCAAAGAAGATGAATGAAGAAGAGTTGGAAGACAAGATCATCATTGGAATCTTCAGAAAAGAAGAAAAACCTTGTTATACGGATCTCTATAAAACAGTCTCAGAAAAAGCGGGAAGGTGATGGTGGATGAGTCTATCTAATCCCATCTCTCTCAGGTTTGCGGGTATCGGCGGGCAAGGAAACATACTTATGGGAATTGTACTCGCAAGGGCTCTGATAAAGGAAGGGAAGTGGGTCGTGCAGAGCCAGTCTTACACGGCACAGGTCAGAGGTGGTCCAAGCCACTGTGATGTTCTCTTCAGCGAAGAGTGGATAGATTATCCCAAGGCGGAGACCTTCGATGTTCTCTTTGCTCTGCATCCGTCTGCGATAATGAGGCATTATTCTCTTTTGAAGAAAAACGGTGTGTTTTTCGTTGATACTTCACTGATGAACATGGAATCGTTCAGCTGTATGG
Organism: Thermotogaceae bacterium; assembly: GCA_026993805.1. Lineage (GTDB taxonomy): Bacteria > Thermotogota > Thermotogae > Thermotogales > Thermotogaceae > JALWSA01. The sequence goes on from JALWSA010000065.1 coordinate 28,994, forward strand.
ATCCTGAAACACTCCCAACGGGTTTTCCAATCGAGGTTTGCAGGATAACAAGAAAGATTCTTGGATTTCCATTCACAAAAGCCGCTATAGATAAATTTCACACAGGCGTTGTTGCGAATATGATGGGACTGGGAGCACTTGTCAGAGTTACGGGAATAGTAGACATTGAGACTCTCAAGGAGACCGTTACAGAAACCGTTAAAAAGAAATACGTAAACATGAATATAGAGGCGATAGATTATGGATATGAACTCTTCGACAAGGAATACAAACTCACACAGAGAAAAAAGAAGTATCCGATTGGGTTCGAGTAATCTTGCGGAATCCTTCAGACACGCCGCTGAAGGAATTGCGAAAGCCTTAGAAGCTGAAAGAAATCTCAGAATACATTTCGTAGTAGGCGGAATTGTTCTGCTTCTGTCTTTGTTTTTAGATGTCCCAGCAGAAGAAATTCTCTGGCTGATATTTGCGGTGTTTTCAGTTATAGGAGCTGAACTTATAAATACCTTAGTAGAAGGATTAATGGACTTATATTCAAGTGACTACAATCCGATGATAAAATTCATAAAAGATGTATCTGCAGGGATAGTCCTTTGGTACTCGCTCTTTTCCGTGGTAGTAGGATTAATGATCCTTGGAAAAGCGCTGTTTGGCTTCAAAGAAAGCCTGGGAAAGATCTTTGCACTTGTGGCATTGGTCATCTTCCCTGCGCTCTTGATCTGGGAGGCGGTGAGGATAAATGGAAAAAAGGGAAGAGAAGATAAAAGTAATGATAGCCGATGACTCAGCGTTCATGAGAATGATATTAAAAGATATAGTGGACTCGCAACCCGATATGAAGGTCATTGCAATAGCCAAAGATGGTTTAGAAGCCGTAGAACTTGCGGTCAAGCACAAACCAGATGTAATAACACTGGACGTTGAAATGCCAAGGCTCAACGGTATTGAAGCCCTAAAATTGATAATGAAAAAAGTTCCAACACGCGTGATTATGGTTTCCTCTCTGACAGAAGAGGGGGCAGACATAACATTAACCGCTCTCGAGATAGGCGCGGTAGATTTTTTAACCAAACCCGCAGGGTCCATATCCATGACCTTCAGACAAGTTGCTAATCAACTCGTTGAAAAAATAAGAAATGCAATGAAGGTGGATCCGAAAACCCTAACGCTTAGAAGATACAGACCCGCCGTTGTCACTGCCAAAAAACCCTTAGTATCAACTGGAAAAATCGTAGTAATAGGTTCTTCAACGGGCGGTCCCAGATCCCTTGACATGGTTATTCCTTCTTTGCCAGAGACATTCCCCGCACCCGTTGTCATAGTTCAGCACATGCCTCCAGGATTCACAAAATCCCTTGCTATGAGACTTGATAAAGTTAGCAGACTCAGGGTGAAAGAAGCAGAAGAGGGAGATATTCTAAAACCGGGCTGGGTTTACATAGCCCCTGGTGACTTTCACTTGGGAGCAAAGTTATCTGGAAAGAATGTCACGCTTTTCTTGGACAAATCCCCCAAAATAAACAACGTTAGACCCGCGGTGGACTTCACCCTTGACAAAATCGCGGAAATCTATAAGGATAAGACCATAGCCGTAATACTAACGGGCATGGGGAAGGACGGGACAAAAGGAGCTTTCAAGGTAAAGTTCTACAAGGGCGTAGTCATAGCGGAATCTAAAGAAACCTGTGTAGTATTCGGGATGCCAAAATCCGTTATAGAAGAGGGCTATGCGGACTACGTCCTTCCCGCGTACGAGATACCCAAAAAACTCGTTGAGCTCGTTTGAGGGGGGATGAATTGGTGGATTACAAAGAAACCCTTAACCTTCCAAAGACATCGTTTCCGATGAAGGCTAATCTCGTCAAGAAAGAACCGCAGTTTTTGGATTATTGGAATGAAATCGATCTTTATAATTACGTTCTAAAAGAGAGGGAAGGAGCTCCCCTCTTTGTTTTACATGATGGACCCCCATACGCCAATGGGCACATACATCTCGGAACAGCCATGAATAAGATCTTGAAAGACGCTGTGATGAAATATAAGACGATGAGGGGCTATAAAACCCCTTACATTCCAGGCTGGGACACTCATGGTTTGCCCATAGAGCACAGGGTAACAACGGAGCTTGGCGAAAAGGCAAAAAACATGAGCGCTTCTGAAATAAGGAGCCTTTGTGAGCAGTTCGCCAAGAAATTCATAGAAATACAAAAAGAAGAGTTCATCAGACTTGGGGTTAGAGGCGATTGGAAGAATCCATACATGACTCTTGATCCCAAGTATGAAGCCGTTATTCTCGAGGTCTTAAAAACCCTTGTTGAAAAAGATTTGGTGTACAGATCTAAAAAACCCATCTACTGGTGTCCACACTGCAAAACGGCTCTTGCAGAGGCAGAGATCGAATATCACGATCACGAATCACCTTCTATATATGTAAAATTTCCACTTGAAGGGAAACAAGATGAGTACATCGTGATATGGACAACGACTCCCTGGACACTTCCGGCCAACACCGGTATCGCTGTCCATCCGGATTACGATTATGTGAAGGTGCGAATCGGAAACGAAAAGTGGATACTCGCAAAGGCTTTACTCGAAGAGGTCATGGAAATTGCTGGTGCAAAGAACTATGAGGTTTTGGAAACCTTCAAAGGTTCGGAACTGGACGGCCTGATAGCTGTCCATCCACTTTTTGAAGAGAGAAGATCGCGCGTGTTTCCCGCCGACTTCGTTACGCTCGACACGGGAACTGGATGTGTTCATACAGCACCCGGACACGGTGAAGAAGACTACATATACGGACACCTGAAATACGGACTCGAAGTTCTCTCACCGGTGGACGATGATGGTGTGTTCACAGAGGAAGCTGGAAAATATGCCGGGATGTTTATAGAAGACGCAAATCCCGTCATTATAGAAGATCTTAAAAAGAAGGGGCTCTTGGTTTGGGAAGGTAAGATCACACACTCCTATCCACACTGCTGGAGATGTAAGAATCCGATAATTTTTAGGGCTACAGAGCAATGGTTTATCGCTGTAGATAAACATGGATATAGGCAGCAGGTACTTGACGCCATAGAAAAGGTTGAATGGATTCCCTCATGGGGTAAGAACAGAATCAAGTCCATGGTTGAAGAAAGGCCCGACTGGTGTATCTCCAGGCAGAGAATGTGGGGAGTACCCATCCCAGCACTGAAATGTGAAGACTGTGGTGAAGAATTCCTCGATCTTAAATTCATGACACATTTCATTGATATCGTAAGGGAAAAAGGCACCAACGCCTGGTTTGAGATGAGCGAAGAAGAACTTATACCAGAAGGCGTAAAATGTCCAAAATGTGGATCTACACATCTCAAGAAAACTTACAACACTCTCGATGTGTGGATAGACTCTGGAAGTTCGTACGATGCGGTTGTGAGAACGAGAAACGACCATCACTTTCCCGTAGACATGTACCTCGAGGGTAGTGACCAGCACAGGGGATGGTTCCAGTCTTCACTCTGGCTCTCCGTGGCAAGGACAGGCCTGCCACCTTACAAAACAGTCCTTACACATGGTTTTATAAAAGACGAACAAGGAAGGGCTATGAGCAAGTCCCTTGGAAATGTGATAAGCCCGCTTGAGATAACGGAAAAGTACGGGGCAGATATACTCAGGCTATGGGTCATGAGCGTTGACTACTTCAATGATGTGAGGATATCTTTCAACATCGTTGATCAGCAGGTCGAAGTATACAAAAAGATCAGGAACACTTTCAGATACATGCTCGGAAACCTTCACGATTTCGATCCCGAAACAGATAAAGTCGACTTCGACAACCTTCTCTTCCTCGACAAATGGATCTTAGGAAAGCTCTCCGATCTCATAAAGCAAGTGACGAATGCCTACGAGGAATACGAATTTTCAAGAGCATATAATGCAATCGTTAAGTTCATAACCAACATTCTCAGTTCCTTCTACCTGGATGTAACCAAAGACAGGCTCTATGTGGAAGCTCCCAGCTCCATATACAGACGTTCCGCCCAGACAGCGATATTCGAAGTAACGATAGCGCTCATGAAAATGCTTGCACCATTCCTTACGTTCACCATGGAAGAGGTATATCAACACATTCCAGAAAAAGCACGAAAGTACAAGACCGTCCAGGCAGAATACTGGCCATCAGCGGATATTTACAAAGTAGACGAGCAGATAATGAAGGACATGGAAGAACTTTTGAAGGTCAGAGAAGATGTACTAAAAGCACTTGAAAATGCACGTGTTAGCGGTGTGATAGGTCACTCTTTGGATGCAAAAGTTACCCTCCAGCCAAAAACTCAAGCAGTCGATGAACTCCTTGATAGAAGAAGAGACATTCTCGAAGAAATATTCATAGTATCTCAGGTGGAATTTGGAGAGAATGACGGCATGGAGGGAGATTTTGTGAAAGTGTACGTCTCCCATGCCGAGGGAAAGAAGTGTCAGAGGTGTTGGAAGTATCACCCGGATGTGGGAAAGGATCCCGAATATCCTGACCTATGTCCAAGATGCGTGGCAGTTCTAAAGGGAGAAAGAAAATGAATTTCGGGGGCTAAATGCCCCCGTTTTTACTTTAAAAATCCTCACCATTTTTGCTGCTCGTTTATATATACTTATGTATACATATTTTCTTGCTTCCTAACTCCCGCTTCTTAACTATGAAATTTAGATGTAAATTAGGCTTACCTGAAGTTTCACTTTGCTGATTACCCGGGTATATAATGAAGAGCAGCGGAGCGGATAGTATTGCAGGCCCACGAACCGGTGCTAACAGCGGAGCTTATAAACCTCTTGAGTCCAAAGAAAAACGGTATATACATCGATTGTACAGTGGGCGCCGCAGGCCACATATTGGCGTTATTGGAGTATTGCGGCGGATGTTTTGTTATAGGGATGGATGTTGACCCAGTGGCCCTGAAAATAGCGGAGGAGAGGTTATCCATGTATAAGCGGAGCGTAAAACTCATACGGGCTTCATATGCCAACCTCAAATCCATCGTTCGCACCCTTGGCATTGACAAGGTCGATGGAATCATCGCCGATCTCGGTTTGTCAAGCATACAACTTGACGACCCTGACAGGGGCTTCTCCTTCCGGTACGACTCCCCTCTCGATATGCGTATGAACCCTGATCAAACGCTTACCGCCTGGAATGTGGTGAACGAATACTCTGAAGAGGAGCTTTATAGGATCATTAAAGAATATGGCGAGGAGAAATTCGCTCGTCGCATAGCAAGACAAATAGTAAAGGACCGTCCGATAAACACCACAGGAGAACTCGTTAGGGTGATTGCAAAAGCCATTCCTCCGAAAAGTCGCAGATCGAGAAACCGTCACTTCGCGACCAAAGTCTTTCAGGCTATTCGGATTGAAGTCAATAAAGAGCTTGAAAATTTGAAAATCCTTTTGGAATCTTCCCATCAGATACTGAAAAGCAGAGGAAGAATCGCGATCATATCTTTCCATTCTCTCGAAGACAGGATGGTCAAAAACTTCTTCAGAGAATCTCCACACTTGAAAGTGATTACCAAAAAGGTTGTAGTTCCATCAGAAGATGAGATAAAACGTAATCCTCGTTCAAGGAGCGCAAGGCTTCGTGTAGCGGAGCGGGTCTAAGGGGGTGCCTTTCATGGCCAGTGTTAGAGCGAAGAAAACCAAAACCCAAGTAACTTTGCAACAGCTCAAGGAGCTTGTGCTCGAGGACTCTCTAAAATTGATCCTTGTGATGCTCTTTGGAATATTTCTTTCCATCTCTTTTGTATATCTTGGCATAGCTACATACAACAAAGTACAAGAGAATAGATGGCTCTCAGCCAAGATAATAGAAATGCAGCTCACCTTGGAAAATCTTGAAAAAGAGTATCAGGCTCTGATCTCCAAATACGTGATGTATAATTTGGGGGATGATCGATAGAAAACGCCGTAACTTTATAATACTTGCAGTTTTTGGTTTCTTCCTGGTATTCTCATTTTCAAAACTCATATTAACTCCCTACTTTCTCCTCGCAGGAAAAGAGTGGCACTACAGGATTCCTGCCAAACGCGGTAGCATTATGGATAGAAGTGGCAAAGTGCTTGCAGCGGATAAATACATGGTAGAAGCTTTTTTCGATGTCGGGTATTTTATAAACTCCTCAAGAGAAGAAGATAGAAAGTACTTTGATGACCTTCTTAAAAACTTTGGAATTCCTCTTGAAAAGAAAGAAAACCTCCTGAACACGAAATTCTTCCTTTTGGGAAGATCTGAGAGTAAAGAATGGCTTATCTCCCGCATCCCCCCACCTCTGGTGAGATTTGTAAGCTTCGATTACAGGCCTGTGAGAATAAGAG
>JALWSA010000066.1:0-7335 GCA_026993805.1 Thermotogaceae bacterium
CAAGGTATATTCCGGCAAAACCGGGCTGCACTATGTAGTAGTTTACAAAGCCTTCGGTTAGCTGCGAAGCTATCTTTGCGATCGCGTAAGAGAATATCAAATCTACTGCAATCTTTCCAAAGTCAGGCTTTTCGAAGAAGATGTACTTCACGAGCGTGCCGCCTATCGCGCTTCCAATTACTCCACCTTCATCCATGGCATCGTAAAGCAGTGTGGAAAAAGGAGAAAAAAGCTCGTCTTCATCGACAAGGCCGATCTTCGAGAGAAGGATCATGGCGGGAGCTGCCAGCGTCCTTCCAATGTAACTTCCGGCGGCGGCTCCGGCGGCGCAAGAGCCCGCCTGCACGGGGTTCCAGGAGATGGCGAAGGCGACCGAAAATGCTAAAGTAGCCAGAAGAATCGTCATTTTTCTCATATCTTCATCCCCTTTCCTTCAGAAGGGTTTGAAAAGCTTCGGATCGAGCTCGGGGTTTATCTTCACATCGCTGGCCGTCAATACGACATAAAGTTTTCCTTTTCTGTAAAGCTCGAGTTTTATCGGAAAAAGAGTCTGTTTGTCAAACCACACTCTCTCTGTGTGATCACTGAAAGTTAGTGTGAAAAGATAGGCGCTCTTTTCTGCGTTGCCGATCTTTATCTTTTGCTCGCCTTCAAACTTTACCTTCGCGCCCTTTAAAGCCGCACCTAAATCTCCGAGTATGTAGTGATAGAGAATTCCCATGTCCTTGCCGGGGTTTTTTGAACTATCTGTGATCTTTTTTTTCATCTTCCTGTTGAGGGAAGGAATGTAGTTGTAAAAGTACTCTCCGTCCATCGCAACGATTGTTCCCTTCATGTTGTTGGGGTATGTGTATTCTATTCTCATCATGTTCTTTCTCTTGAAGGCAAAGAAGAATTCCACAACGCTCACTCTTGACCTTGAGTGATTCTCTGCCCTTATCGTGCAGGAGACGCTGTTAAGGGAAGCTGACGCCTTCAGTATGTCGTCCATCGATATGGAGAAAGCAAGCACGGTAAGAGCCGCAGCGACAAAAACCAAAAGTTTTCTCATATCACTCACCCTCCTGTTGTGCAGTTTTTAAATGCTTTTTGTTTACAATCTGACCTGCAAGAGAAACCAAAGCTCCTGCAAGCGCAACAAAGCCGCTTATAAGGAATATCTTCGAGTAAGCCGCGAGGATGTTGTCAACGGCGAAAAGGGAGGAAAAGTCAACCCTTGAGAGAATTATTCCGGCTATTGTGGGGCCTATCACACCACCCAAGCTTCTCATGATGCTGACCATACCCGCAGATTCCCCTTGCCCTTCCTTTCCACCGGATTCTATTACGATGTGGTTTAGTGGGGTCATCGCAAGTCCGAAGCCGACGGAAAGGAGCACGGATAGAGCGTAAAAGCTAAGTGTGTCTTTGGTGAAAATGGAATAAAGCAGCGCCGAAGCACCGAGAATTGCCATGGCGATTGTTATGGAAGCCCTTGCACCTATTTTGCGGCTCAAAGCTCCGCCGAGCGGCACGAAGATTATCATGGCAAGCGCGAAAGGATCAACTGCCCACACCGATGTCGAAACATCGTAGCCCAGTAGCAGCTGAACGAAAGGTGCCATGAAGGGTATCAGGGTGAACATTCCCATGCCGAAAAGGAGCGCCACAATGTTGTATATCGTGTAATCGGGCGATGAGAACTTCTTCAGGTCTATCGCTGGATGCTTTGATTTGAGCTCCGCTGCCAGGAAAACGATGAAGGAAAGAGCGCTTGCCGCAAGGTATCCCCAAACTTTGGGTGAAAGGAGCGGCTCTTTTCCGATGTTCTTCATCCCGAGCATGAAGAGCATGACGAACGCCGCAAAGCTCAAAGATCCCAGAAGATCGATTTTGACGCCTTTTTCGATCCTTTTTGTTTCCGTCAGGGAGAGAGCCGCAAAGATGGTGACAGAAAGTGAAAGCAGTGCCGGGATGTAAAAAAGTGCTCTCCAGCCAAATGCGTCGTATACGAAGCCGCCAAGGTTTATCCCGCCTATCATCCCTATTCCGTAAGTTGCGTTTATTATGGAAAGCCCTTTTTCTTTTTTCTCTGCCATCAACTCCACTACCATGGCGTTTGCAACCGGCAAAATTCCGCCTGCTCCCGCTCCCTGAAGCATTCTTCCAATCACGACAGAGAGAAAGTTGCCTGAAATAGAGCTCACTGCAAGCCCTGCCGAAAATATCAGGTTGGAAAGGACGAATATTTTCTTTCTTCCGTAGGCATCGCTGAGGCGGCCTATGATCGGCATGAACGCCGCGTAGGTGAGCATGAAGCCGGTAACGAGCCACATGGAGCTTGCCTGATCCGTTCCGAATATGTCGGCGGCTATTCCCATTATCGGAACGACTATCGTTATTCCTATCGCCGCCAGAGCGTTCGAAAGAGCCAGAGCCCATATCGCCACATCTATCGCCTCCCCTGTCAATACCGACCAGACGGTATTATAATATCTGAGAAATGGTTGTCAATGGACATGTAGAGGAATGTAGTATGAGCACAGTAAGAAACCGTTCACATGAGGCATTGTGAAAAGTCGTTCTCTTGCTGTGTTAGTGAAAGATGATGATTATTGTGAAGGGTTAATTATCTTTGTAGTACTATATAACTAAGGGAGGTGATTGATATTCAGAAGGCCGCGTTGATATGGTCCGATGAGCTCACCAGTTATGACTTGAGCGTTGTTCAACCCGGTCATCCAATGAGAGGAGAAAGGTGCAAAATGGGATCCGATGCCGTGGCAGAGATTGAGGGTGTGGATATTCTGCCTCCGAGATACGCTTTCAAGGAGGAACTCGCGTTTTTTCATAAGATGGATTACATAGAAGCCGTCGAAAGAGGGGAAGCGGGGGATGTGGATACGCCAATTGCAAAAGCTCTATTCGATCCGGCAAGGCTTTCGGTTGGAGCTACGCTGAGAGCGGTGGAGGCTGTGCTTAAAGATGGATACAAGATTGCTGTGAACATATGTGGCGGATGGCACCACGCTTTTGAAGATAGAGCGAGGGGATTTTGCGTATTCAACGATGTCGCGATCGGCGCGAGGTATGCTCAAAAACTTGGAGCGAAGAGGATTTTCATTATAGACTGGGATGAACATCACGGGGATGGAACGCAGAGGGCTTTTTACGAAGATGACGATGTCTTCACGCTTTCCATTCACCAACATCCTGCGACTCAGTACCCTTATGTGAGTGGCTATGAAGACGAAAATCACGCGACGAATCTCAACATTCCGATTATTCCGGGAAGGAGCGAGACGGAGATAATAAGAGAAGTGATCCCAACGCTCTCCCTCAAGATAAGACCCTTTAAACCGGATTTGATAATCGTGCAGATGGGTGTGGATGGTCACAAGGAAGATCCTATGTCTTCGATAGATCTTGGAGATAGATTTTACGAGGAGATATCGAAGGTTGTTGCAAGGTGTGCAAAGAACTTGGGAGTGGGAGTTGTACTTCTTGGAGGGGGAGGATTCAACTTTCCGAAGACAGCAGAGCTGTGGAAGATGATAGTTAAGACTTTTATGGAAAAGATGTGAAGAAGAGAGGGAGTGGGAGTGATTTTTGAAGGGCATATAAAGCTTTTGAAAGACTGCGTTTTTGATCTTTCAACTTCTGAAGTCTTGATTGCGGGACTTTCAAGCAACGGCTGCATTGCGGCGAATATTTTGATCCGAACAGGTGTGAGCCACCTTTATTTGTGGGATTCGCATAAGGTTGAAGAAAAGGATCTGGCCTTCTGTGGGCTTTATGATAGGGAAGATGTTGGAAAAAATAGAGCCGATGTGCTTTCTGAGAAGCTGAGAGAGTTGAACCCAAAAGCCAAACTTGAAGTGATCGATGATGTATGGGGTTTTCTAAGAGAAGGTAATTTCAGGGCAGTTGTAGACGGTCTTGAAGATTTCGAAGACAAAATGACGTTTGAAAGAATCCTTTGGGAAAGGAGCATACCTTTTGTTTATGGTTTTATGAAGGAATACATGGGGCAGGTTAGCGTTATCTGGAGGGGTAAGAGCAGGAGACTTTTTGAGATTGTGCCAAAAAGTCTTGAAGAGAATATACAGATCTTTCCGGCCGTTGCCGTCCTTGTAGGGGCGCAGCAGGCTGCAGAGGCAATAAAGGTAATCTGTGGATTTGAAGATGAACTTTTAGCTGGGAGGCTTTTGTCGGTGGATACTCTTACGGCGACTTTCGATGAGATTATCTTTTGAATAAAACGAGAGCCGGCGGTCAGTCAACCGCCGGCTCCAGGGTCTCCGTTCTGAGAAATGTGAAGGGATACTCTCCGCTTCTCGGTGCTCGCTCACCTTTCATCATCGCAGAGAGCTTGTAGCGTACCGTCCTTTTTATGTGTGGCGCCAGAGGCCCTTTCTCTGGATCGTAGTTTTCGAGGGCGTAGAGGAAAAGATAGCAGCTCGTTTGGTAGAGATCCTCGTAAGACTGTATCTTTCCATATCCCCTTCTGTAGAACTCAGCGGACAACGATTTCAGGAGAGGCTGGAATTTGCGGTAGAGACGTTCAAGTTCAGCTTTTCTACTACCGTTTCCACAAGCCAGTCCAGAATCATTTCCACTACGGTGTCGTCCAATTCCAAATCCGGGGTTGGGTCTATCTCTTCCCAGAGCTGGTGCGCTATCTCCAGGACCTTTTCCTTTTTCCACTCTCCGTTGCCGGGTTCTTCTATCAGAGCACACGCGGCCACTACTGCGTCTTTCAGCTTTGAAAGGGGCGCCATCAAATTCCACACGGTCATCACCTCACTGTATCAGGTCGAAAAGCTCGTTCGTCTCGGTGTTAACGACGGCGGCTCTGTCCACCCGCCAATCGGAGGGAACGAAGCTCCCAAGCATAGCTTGCATTAGCTCTTGAACAGCGTTTGCGTCTGGATTCTCTACAACGTCCTGTATGAAGAAACTCCTCGTTCTTCCTTCAGGAGTTCTGAAAGAGAGAACCAGCCTCCTCATTTCATCTCACCTCCTTAGACATCCATCGGGGTTATGTCGACCACGAAAGCACTGTCTAAGTTCCTCGTAGTGAGTGCAGAAATTTTGCTTACCACGTTTTTGAGGTTTTCTTCTGATGCGTTATCGAGAACGTTGAAAGTCTGGGTCCTTCTCCTTCCGTTTACATCCCAAACGATCCTCACCTGCTTCATTAGCTCACCTCCTGCCGTTTTTCTGGAAGGCGCCTTCCATAGATATAGTATACGGATGTATACTATTAAGAAAGGGTTGCGCTGTTGTAAAATAAAGCCGAAAACTCAAAATCTCTCATGAGAGGGGTGTGAAGGGAAGGTGGAAGAGAGTAGTATCTTACTTGAGGTGATCACCCTGGCTTTTTTGCTTTACCTCTCAAGCTTTTTCTCTTCTTCTGAAACCGCCCTTACTTCCATAAGCAAGCACAGGTTGAGAGAACATGTAGGAAGCAGCGAGTCCAGAGAGTATCTTCACTGGTCCAATCGAATGCTAACCACTATTCTCATCTCGAACAACATCGTCAACATCTTGGCTTCCTCTATAGCGACGATTTTTGTTCTTGATCTGCTTGGGCCCGGAAGTGAGGGAGCTGCCGCTGCGATCGCTACAACTGTTATGACGATTTTGATCCTGATATTCGGGGAGATTACGCCGAAGATCTACGCGCGTGAGAACACAGAAAAAGTCTTTCGCTTCACCATGCCTGTCGTGAAGTTTTTGGCATTACTGTTTGATCCTCTGATAAGAGTTCTGATGTTGTTTTCCAACATGATGATAAGGCTCGTCGGTGGAAAAGCCATGAAAGATACGCCGTTCGTCACGGAAGAGGACATAGTCGGAGCTGTGGATGTCGGTGAAGAGACGGGAGTTATAAAGAAAGAGGAGGGCCTACTCGTCAAGAGGACCTTTGAGATGAGAAGGACCGCTGTTAAAGAAATAATGACACCAAGAGTGGATATAGTGGCGATAGAAGAGAACAGCACTGTGAAGGATTTGATGGAGGTCGTTAGGGAGGAGGAATACAGCAGAATACCTGTCTACAGGGAAACCATCGATGATATCATAGGTGTTTGCTATGCAAAGGATGTAATATCGCTCCTGTCTGAAAAAGACTGCGAATCCGTTTTCAAAATGAAGGTGAAGGAGATAATGAGGCCAGTCATGTTTGTTCCCGAGACCATGATGATCTTCGATCTTTTCAACGATTTCAAGACGAAGAAAGTTCATATAGCTATAGTTGTGGACGAGTTTGGTGGGACTGCAGGGCTTGTGACTTTCGAGGACATAATCGAAGAATTGACAGGTGAGATATACGATGAGTACGATCAGGGAGAGACGATGGGAATAAAGAGATTAGAAGATGGCAGTTTCTTGATAGATGCGTCCACTCCTATAAACGACATAGAAAGGGAGCTCGGAGTGAAGTTTCCCGATACCGAGTACGAAACGCTTGCTGGATATCTTTTGGAGCAGTTCAAAAGGATACCGTCTACAGGTGAAGAGATAACGGTGGAAAATTTCCATTTTAAAATAGTGGCTTCCGGAAAGAGCAGGATAGAGAAGGTTTTGATGAGGGTGATAGAAGGTGAAGATAGAAGAGCTGATAGAAGCGGCGAAGAGAGCTCGCAGTAACGCATATGCACCTTATTCGAACTTTGCTGTAGGTGCTGCTATTCTAACCGAAGACGGGAAGGTTTTCACGGGATGCAATATCGAGAATGCCTCCTATGGGCTCTCAATTTGTGCTGAAAGGGTGGCGCTTTTCAAAGCCGTATCTGAAGGACACAGGCGTTTCAAAGCGATCGCCATCGTTGCGGACACACCTACTCCTGTCAAGCCGTGTGGTGCCTGCAGACAAGTTCTCTCAGAGTTCGGCGACATGGATGTGATAATGGCTAATTTGAAAGGGGAGTATTCCATAAAAAAACTCTCAGAGCTATTGCCAGAAGCGTTTTCCAAAGACGATGTTGTTTAAAAACTAAGTAACGCATTGGCATTTGGAGGTGCACGATGTGGATTTGAGGCTCTTTTTTCTGCTCACGTCGGTCTCTATGGTGTCGGGGTTTGCTTTTTCTTTGATAGGAAAATACCTGAATTACATGAGGACAGTAAGGCTTCATGTCAATAGAAAACTAGGTTGGGTTCCAAAGGTAAGTGTGATAATACCCGTTTGGAACGAGGAAGAGGTAATAGAATCTACCATAAGAAACGTTGAAGAGAGCTATTATCCAAATGTTGAGGTAATCGTTATAGACGACAATTCAACAGACGGCACATACGATATTTTAAAGAGATTGGAGAGGCAATATTCGAATATAAAGGTTCTGAAAAAAA
>JALWSA010000066.1:7345-34346 GCA_026993805.1 Thermotogaceae bacterium
AAAAGGGGTGTAAAAGGTAAAGCCCAATCTTTGAATGAGGCGTTTGAGGAAAGTTCCGGAGAGATAATACTGATACTTGACGCCGATGCCAGGATTCCACCTGAATACATTTCAACGCATGTTTCCTGTTTTTCCCGCGAGGATATAGAGATGATATTCACGGGTTTTCTTCCTTATAACTTTAAAAAGAGAAACTTGGCACACATTCTGCAAGAGATATACTTCTCCTTCGCACGGGATATTATATATTCAAATATGGTATTCAAGATGATGTTCATGGGAAACGGCGTTTTCTTCAGGAGAGAGACCTTGGAAAAGATAATGCCGATAGATCCAGAGACGCTTGTTGATGATTTCAGTATAGCAGTAGAGCTTTCATCCCTTGGAATAAAGGAGCATTTTTCCATACATCCACCTGTGTATATACAATATGTGAACACGGTGAGGGAGCTTTGGAAGCAGCATTTGAGGTGGTATTATGGAGGTTTTAAGGAATTCATAAAAGGTTTGAGCGAGAAGAATACGAAAAAGATATTTGTGTATTTTCTCCTACTGTTCATACTTGCTCTGCCCTTTCTTTTCACAGCGTTGATGATATTCTACGGTGCGTTCTGGTTTTTCTTTGGCTTTTATCTCATTCTATTCGTGTATGGGATGTTTTTCAGCTCCCAGCTCTTCAGGGCAGATAGTAAGCTCTCGTTTTTCCATACTCTGGTTTTCTCTTTTGTTGAGCTGGTCTTTGAATATCTCATAATTTTGCAGGCAGTGTTTTTGACGATTTTCAAGAAAGATATCGAGTGGTATAAGGTGAGAAGAGAGAAGGCATAAAAGATAAAATAAGAAAGCATTGAACCTTTCCGTGAGTTTAATAATCAAATATCGCATGGAATTTGAAAAAGAGAGGGGATCAAAATCATGCGTATAGGAATGTTTTCCGATGTCTATGTTCCTCAAAGGAATGGAGTGGCCACAGCTGTTAAGTTATATAAAGACAAGCTCGAGGAGATGGGACACGAGGTTTTTGTCTTTGTGCCCAAGTACTCCAAGGATTTCAAAAGGAGCGAGAAGAATGTTTTCGAGTTTCCTTCGATAAAGTATCCTCTTGAAAAGGAGCAAAGGATAGCGTTCTTCTCGCCCCATGTGTTCTTTAAGATAAAAAGGCTTAGCCTCGATGTTATTCATACCCATTCTCCTTTTTCCATGGGAATATTGGCTTATTGGTCTTCCAAATTTTTTGACATTCCCTATGTGGGGACTTATCACACTATGTACGAATATTACAGGCACTATCTGCCACCGATAATCAGACCTCCTCTCAGTTTAACGAAGAAGATGATAAGGGATTGGTGCAAGAGGCTCGACAAGGTTATCGCGCCGACCTACGAGATAAAGAAGGTGCTGACGAATTACGGTGTGCCAGACGAGCATATAGTGGTGATTCCCACGGGTATAGATTTCGAGAAATTCGAGAAGAAAATCGAGTGGAATTTGAGAGAGGAGTACGGCATAGAGGATAAGAAAGTGCTGCTTTATGTTGGCAGACTCGGGAAGGAGAAAAACATAGATTTCTTAATAAGAATGTTTAAGAAAGTCTCGAAAGAAATCGATAGCGTGCTTGTCATCGTCGGTTATGGACCTGAAGAAGAGAGTTTGGAGGCACTCGTCTGTGATCTCGGGCTGCGTGATAAGGTGATTTTCACAGGTGGACTTCCGAGGGAAAAGGTGATAGATGTATATAAAGTCTCCGATGTGTTCGTTTTTGCTTCCTACACGGAAACACAGGGTCTGGTAATACTGGAAGCGATGGCAGCAAGTCTTCCAGTTGTGGCGCTGGGGAAGATGGGAGTCAGGGATTTGCTTAAGAGCAGTGAGGGCGGCATTATGCTTGAAGACCTTAATGAAGACGAATTCGCCCGTGCTGTGCTGGAGGTTCTCACATCGAAGGAAAAGAGAGATAGGCTTGCGGAGAAAGGAAAGAGGTTTGTCAAAGAGAATTTCTCAATAGATGTAACGGTTAGAAAGATGGTGGAGTTGTATAAGGATCTAATAGGATGATTATTGAGATTTCTATGAAGCTTAATTTTGTTGTTGTTGAGCTGGAGTTCATTGGTGCTATTGAAGAAGGAGTTTTGGCAGAGAGTTGCAAGCGGATACTTCCGGTGAAATAGCCGCTCTGTGTGGTCGGTTACTAATATCACAAGTGGAACAAACATGACATTCCTGTGTATATGAGCAGAATCAATAAGGTCACCTCGGAGTGACAAAAAAATATACCGGAAGAGCCGGGCGATGTTCTAAGTTCTGCTCTTAATGATAGAAAATTGCCAGAGCCGCGGTTAATACATCACATAAACCACTTTATAACCTTCAATATCCCCTGCTTCCACGCTACCCTATGAGTTACACCAACTCTTCCCTTTATTTCCTCATAATGCTTTTCGTACCATCTGTATGCGTTTATCAAAGCCTCAGCGTTGCTTCTCTTTGGTGTCCAACCGAGTTTTTTCTTTATCTTTTCTATGGAGACGTATGAATCGTGATCTGCGGTTCCGTAGACCCATTCATAGAGTGGGGACCAACCCATCTTTTCGAACCATCTCAGGAGTGCTTTGACCAGTCTTGCGGGGGTTTTCATGACTCGTGACTTACTCCCTACGGCCCGGAAGAACTCCATCAGATCTTCTTCGACCGTCATAAACCTTTCGGCGCCCACATTGAAGGTGTCGTTGACTTTTTCTTCATCTTCAACGAGCGTTAGGTAAATGGCATCGGTTAAATCTTCCACATCCAAGAGCTGATATCTGTTCTTACCGTTTCCTATAACAGGGATCTTCTTTCCGTCTTTTACCCAGTCAAAGAGTATCTCAAAGACGCCGAGCCTTCCCGTACCTATGAAGGTTTTTGGTCTTATAACCGGCACGATCATACCTTCCTTTCTGAAAGCTTCGCATATCTTTTCGGCCATGATTTTGCTCTCTCCGTAAGGCCCGACCCCTTCGAGAGGATCATCTTCTTCCATTGGAACCTTGTCAGGAATTCCATAAACAGCCGTGGATGAGATGTAAACGACCCTTTTAACGCCCAGGGTTTCAGCTGCTTTGAGTACGAGTGCTGTTCCCTGAACATTCGTGGAGAATATGTCGTAGGGTTTCCAAAGTGGAAGGGCAGCGGCAGCATGCACGACAGCATCCACATTCTTCATGGTTTCTTTTAAATTGTCGTAATCTCTGACATCACCTTTTATGAATGTAACTTCTCCTATGTAATCTTCTGGCGTGTAATCGGCGATGTCGTAAAGAACAACTTCGTGGCCTTCTTTCAAGAGTTTGTTCGCCATATGGAATCCCAAGAACCCAGAACCGCCGGTGATGAGAACTTTCACATTTTTTCCCTCCTTCTCTAAGTGTGAAAGCCAGAGTGCTATTATATAATAACCGCATACGAATTTATCACAGGGAGGAAGAACGATGCTCCGCGATTACATAAAGCTTTTAAGGGTGAAACATTACATAAAAAACTTTTTCGTTTTCGTGCCTTTGATATTCGCAGAGAAGTTCACCGATTTGAATTCGATAATCAAAAACGTTTTAGCGTTTTTCTCCCTTTGTTTTGCAGCGTCTTTCATTTACATAGTGAACGATATAAAGGACAGGGAAAAGGACAGACTGCATCCAGTGAAGAAGAACAGGCCCATACCAGCTGGAAGGGTATCGATTCCGACTGCTTTCATATTTTCGCTCGTGTTGATTGCGCTCTCGCTTTGGATTTCATTTTATATTAATTTTTGGACACTGATATCTGTACTCGTCTATGTGCTGCTTAACATTGCTTACACTTTTGGGCTCAAGAATGTCGTCATCTTGGATGTGATGATAATAGCCGGCGGATTCGTTCTTAGGATAATCACGGGGGCTGTTGCGATAGAAGTCCCATTATCTAATTGGATCATTCTCACTGCCATTTCGATTTCTCTGTTTCTTGGCTTTGGAAAAAGGAGACATGAGCTCATATATGTTGGAGAGAACCACAGGAAGGTTCTTCAGGATTATTCCGTCCAGTTTTTAGACTACATGATGATCATATCCGTCACTATGACCGTTATGAGCTATTCTCTTTACTGCATGGATGATAGAGTAACAGCCCGGCTTGGCACGGATAAGCTCATTCTAACGGTGCCTCTCGTGATATACGGCCTTTTCAGGTACATGTACTTGATCTACAAGAAAGACGAGGGTGGTGATCCAGCAGAGCTTGTTGCCAAAGATAAGGGCATAATTATTGCGGTTTTGAGCTGGTTCATTTTGACGATGCTCATGATAGGTGGGGTGATCGGATGAAGTGGCTTATGCTGGTAGTGGCGCTTGTTCTTAACGCGTTGGCAAACATCTTGATAAAAGCGGGAATGCGTAACTACACTGGTGGAGTGAGTATGGAAATGGTGCTTTACATGATGAAGAACCCGTTTGTCATATTTGGGCTTCTTTCCTTTGGTGGTGCTTTCGTGGGATATAGTCTCGTTCTGAGCAGGATGGACTTGAGCGTGGCTTATCCGATAATGACAGGTGCGGGTTTTGCCATAGTTGCAATGGTTTCGGCGCTGTGGTTTTCCGAAGGTTTCCCGCTTTGGAAGATATTGGGAATAGTGCTCATAGGTATCGGAATATGGCTTGTTGCGGGATCTTAGTGGAAGAAGACGGTTTTTACCTTGTTTAGAAAGTCTGTGATGTACCTGCCAGTTCTTAGATAATTGATAAAGTTATATGGATATGCGTTTCTATTTACGGGAATGTACCAAAATAGTGCGTATATCGGTAATAGGAACAATATGAGAATCTTCCATTTTTTGGGTATCTGCACGGGTTCTTTTACCACGAATGTGAGTGCGAATATGCTGAAAAGATGGATTTGGATAAATCTTCCCCAATCTATGGCGTAGAGCAGCAGAAAGTAAGTTCCAAAAAGGGTTGTGCTCAATAGTAGAAAGTTTAAGGGATTTTTGAAGATTACTTTGAGCTTTTTCAGTAAGGGTATATATCCAATGAATGCCAGTAGAATGGCTTGAGGGTAGAATTTGATATAGTTGTTTAAGAGTCGGTTAACATACTCCCTTGCGACTTCTCTCGTTCTAGACAGCCAGTCAAATGCACCACCAGTTATATACTGCATAGGTATATTGAAATTCTTGTAGCCTGAGTTTATGACATAACGCATAAGCTTTGATACTTTGGATTTTTCCATCGGAACGGTTTTGTATACAAGATAAAATACTATCAGGTTCGCAATCAGAAGAGAGATTATGATTACTAATTTCCTGGGTTCTTTCCATTCTTTTCCATATAGAAGGATGTAGATCATCAAGAGGTATGGCAAATATATCACAAGGCCTTCGTGAGAAAGCGTTATTAGTGGAAATATGCCAAGAGAGCTGAACAAGGCCTTAAGGAAAGTCCTTTTTCCTTTTCTTGCAGCCAAGACGTTTGTCAAAAGCAGTATGAAAAATAAAATTTCCTTCTTCCCGGCTGCAAGAGCTAAAGAGTCGTTCACTTGAAACGAAAAAATGAACGGTGAGAAAACGAGCAGGATGTAGGGAAAAGGATCGTGCTCGTTTTTCAAAAGTATGAATGAAAGAAGGTAGAAAATGAAATAAAGTGAGAGTACGATTATAACTACCACTTGTCCCGGATTCAGAGGAGAATGTGAACTTATAAAAAACACAAGCTCACCTGTGAGGCCTCTTCTAACAAATCCTTCCTTGTAACTGATGAGCCAATCCGCAAATGACCATGGATCACCTCTGACGTATTGAACCATAATTATGTAGGATGTGGATATGTAAAGAAACGTAAACCATACGACCAAAAGTGCCTTCCAAACCTTAGATGAATGTGACATACCCAGCGCCTCCTGTTGAATGATGGAATTGGAAACTGGCGCAAAAACCTTTGGAACATGATTGAGTTTATTCGTGTTGCTCGGAATATAATATTACATCACAGAAGCGAAAAATATCGCATGTGTTGGAAATACCAGACAGATAAGCGGTGAAGGATAATGGCATCGTGCATTTTTTTCTTTTGTGAGTGAAAGGGGGGATTATATTGAAATGGAAGCTTTCTGTGAGTATTTGGTTTGCGTTTTTGGCGGCTTCTATGTCTTATACGATAATTGTGGGATATGAGCGGTGTTTCCCCTGGACATTTGCAGATTGGCTCATAAATTACGCAGATGGTTTTGTGAGAAGAGGATTTTTTGGTCAAATTATGGTCCTTCTTAGCGAGTTTTTAAAAGTGAATCCAGGGGCCATTGTGCTATTTTTTCTACTTTTCATAACTATTGCATTTTTCAAGTTGTCTTGGGATCTTCTCTTTTTCAGAAAAGAGGATTTATCGCCGTACGCTCTTGCCATTTTTTCACCTTTCATTTTTTCGTTTTATATAACTAATCCGCATACGGCAGTAAGGAAAGAAATAATGTTTCATGTGGTACTTCTATTTTTGATATTATCTGCTCTCAAAGATAACGTAAGAAAATTCAGGGTGAAATTCTTTTCAATTTTGGGTTTGTACCCTCTGTTAATACTCTCCCATGAACTTTTTGCCGTGTATCTTCCCTACATTTTGATGGTATATGTTATAAAAGAAAGAGTCTCTTTGAGGGAGATCATCAAAGTAAAAACAATACCTGTACTGATACTGATTGTTTTGTCGATGGTGGCACTTGTGGGTGCAGCTTCCACAGTTCCAACGGATTACAAAACAGTTGTGAAGATGGTGAAAAAAGTGAATGAACTGGGATATACGAAGCTTAACCTTGCAAAACAATTTTTGACCAACGGAGCCATGGCTTATTTGACCAAAACGAGGGAATATGCCAAGAAGGATGTCCTGGCTGTAGTAGACAATTACCGGAAATATTATCCACAAGCTTTTGCATTGGCTGCATTAGCTTTCATTCCATTTATAAAAAGACTCTCTGTTGTTTTTAAAAATAAGCTTAATATCTTGCTTTTTAGCTTGTCGCTGGTTTTAACAGCTGTTCTTTTCACTTATGCAAGGGATTGGGGAAGGTTCACATCGGTTCATTTGTTCGCTATCTTTGCCTTGAGCTTTCTTTCCGAAGAGAGAGTAGAGCTTTCGAAGAAATGGAAGATAGCAATATATACCGTCTTACCGTTTTACGCCCTTTTATGGAGAATTCCCTTCAGCAATAACGCTTTACCGTATAAGTTTATTAACTATGATAATGCAGTTCACTATATAATAGATCTACCCAAGAAAATAGTGACGATTGTAAGAGATCTGATTTGAAAGGGGGCACATCGAATTGAAGATAGCGCAGCTCAACAACGCTTACGGGATAATAGGTGGAAAGGAGACAGTTGTAAAAAACATTGCTATATTGCTCAGCGAGATGGGGATTGATAATGAAGTGTTGGCGCTTTCTGATTTCTCCAAAAAAGGTGAGTCTTTGATAGATGGAGTTAGGGTTAGATGGTTTCCGGCTGAGATTTACGTCGGATATTATGGATGGTCCTTTGCCCTTTTTCATAACTTCAAGAAAATCTTGAGTAGCTATGACGCACTTATAATCCACTATCCTATGGTTCAGGCAGAGCTCATTTTTGCTTTTTCGAATCTAAAAAGGAAGAGCTACCTTGTTGGTTTTTATCATATGGATGTGGATAAAGGGCCACTTATAAACACGTTTTATAACGGCTTTGTTGGGAAGAGGTTCGTCAAAGAGTGCAATGAGATTATAGTCACATCTCCAAACATTCTCGAATCATCACCGGTTCTTCGGAATGTGAACAAGAACAAGGTTAGGATACTGCCTCTTTCTGTGGATACGGGTCATTTTTATCCGAGAAGTGACAGCAAAAGAGAATACCTTCTATCACTCTTTCGTACTCCTCCAAAGTACCTCGTGCTCTACATAGGAAGGCTTGACACTTATAAAGGACTTGAATATCTCGTTGATGCTTCTCGATTTCTCCCGTACCCCGAATTTGGCATTGTGATAATAGGAAGGGGACCTGTTGAGAAAAAGCTCAAAAAGATGGTGAAAAAGCTCGGAGCCAGCGATCAAATCAAATTCCACGATCATGTCAGCTACGAGGAACTTCCGATGTTTTATTCTTCGCCCGATGTTTTTGTTCTCCCCTCGTCGTCAAGAAACGAGGCATTTGGGATAGTGGCTCTGGAAGCGATGGCATGCGGCACGCCCGTTATTACGACAGAGCTTGGAACGGGAACGACTTTTTACAATCTTCACAAAGTGACAGGTCTTCATGTACCACCCAAAGATCCGAAGAGCCTTGCACAGGCCATAACAAAGGTATGCAAGGAAAGGTGGAAAAAGAGCAAGGCAGACGCCATAGTTAAAAGGGCACGAGAGTTTTCGAAGGAACATTTCAAGGAAAGGTTAGGTGGGATATTGGAAGAAATAGAGCGAAAGATAAGGAATAGGAGTAATGGCTGATGGGAAAGGCTTGTGTTATTCTAAGAGAAATGTACAATACCACAGGGAAAGAAAAGCGGAAAAGGAGGGCTTGGAATGAAAAGAGTGGAAGTCGAAAAGGACAAGAACATGACAGTTGTGGAATATGAGTTCGACCCGAAAGAAGTGGAGATAGCCGAAAGCAGAGCCGCGAGGTATTTGAACGACAGAATAGAGCTTCCCGGGTTCAGGAAGGGAAGAATCCCGAAAAGCGTTTGGAAGGTAAGGCTCGGACAGGAATTCAACGAGTATGTCATCGACTATCTTGCACAGGATGCTCTCAAAGAGGAGAAAGATCTTGACAATCTTCTAATAAGACCTGTTTTGGTGGACGGAAAAGTTGAGGGGGAAAAGGCATTTGTGAAGATGGAATACCACTTCGAGCCTGAAGTCAAACTTCCAGAACCTGAAGGGCTCGAGCTCAAAGCCGTTAGAAAAGATGAAGTGCTCGACAAGTATGTGGAGAGAAGGCTCGAGGATCTCAGAGAAGAGCACGCGCTCGTTGAGCCAAAAGAAGGGCAGGCAGAATATGGGGATATGGTAAAGGTCAGGATGATTGTTAGCACCGAAGATGGGAAGATCCTGAGAGATGAGGAGTACGAATATGTCCTTGTTCAGGACGATGACAGACCATTCGTGAAGGATTTGGTGGGAAAGAAAAAGGGCGATGTCGTTGAGTTCGACAGGGAGTACGAAGGCAAGAAGTTTCATTACAGAGTAGAGCTTCTGGAGGTCTATAGCAGAACGCTCCATGAGCTTGACGATGAATTCGCCAAGATGGTTGGAAACGAGTTCGAGACTCTTGAGCAGCTAAAGGAGCATTTGAAGGAAGAAGGAAGCGGAATATACGACAGGGAAATGAGAGAGGTTCTCAGAGATCAGGCTCTTGCCTGGCTTGTGGAGAACACCGAGCTTGATATATCAAAGAAGACGCTCGAAAGGCTTGTAGACTCAGCGATAGCCAATCTCAAGGAAAAGGGAAGTTACGATGCTTATGTTGAAAAGTACGGCGGCGAAGAAAAGCTCCGGGAAGTTCTTGAGGGTTACTACCTTGAGCAGTTCAAGGAAGAGTTCGGCATAAAGGCCCTTGCGGAAAAAGAAGGAATCCAGATAAAGGATGAAGATCTCGAGAAGGAAGCAGAAGAGCTTTCAAAGCTTTGGGGAATATCTCCTGAAAGAGCAAAGGTTCTTGTGAAGAGCAAAGAGGATATAAGAAGAGATCTTGAGTGGGTTCTTCTCAAAAGAAGAGTACTCGACAGCCTTATAGATAAGGCGAAGGTTGTAGAACTTTCGGAAGAAGAGTACAAGAAGGCAATGGGAGGTGAAGAGGAGAATGAAGAGAAACAGCAATGAGATAGATCAGTATGTTCCCGTGGTGATCGAGACCACAGGAAGGTTCGAAAGGGCGTACGACATATACTCAAGGCTTTTGAAGGACAGGATAATATTTCTTGGATATCCCATCGACGATCATGTGGCAAATCTCGTCATAGCCCAGCTTCTTTTCCTTGAAGCACAGGATCCGGACAAGGACATATACCTTTACATAAATTCTCCTGGCGGCTCCGTTACTTCCGGCCTTGCCATATACGACACGATGCAGTATGTGAAGCCCGATGTCGTGACGATAGTGGTAGGCCAGGCCGCTTCCATGGCAGCGGTTCTGCTTGCTGCAGGTGCAAAGGGAAAGCGTTACGCTCTTCCAAATTCCAGGATAATGATCCACCAGCCGCTCGGAGGAGCGCAGGGGCCCGTGAAGGATGTCGAGATCATAACCAAGGAGCTTTTGAGGATAAAAGACACTATAAACAAAATACTCTCGAAGCACACGAGCCAGCCGCTTGAGAAGATAGAAAAGGACACAGACAGGGACTTCTTCATGACAGCTTTTGAAGCCCTTGAGTATGGAATAGTCGATAAGGTGATAGAGCACAAGGGTGAGACCGGAAAATAAGGAGGTTTGGAGATGGGAAGGGTAATATATAGGCTTTTGGTTGGGGCAATAATCGCCGGTATAGGCCTTTACCGTTTTTTCGGGTTTCATGATGTATTTTCTGCCACCGTTCTTGGGATTGCGGGCGCTGTCTTTATAGTTGCTGGCATCTTCAATTTGCGCAGCTTGAAGGATGAAGGCGGCGGGGATGCTTGAAGGACGAGTCTGCAGACTAAGGCCCCTGAGAAGGGAAGATGTCGGGGTTCTTTCAAAGATAATGAACGACATAGAGGTCAAAGAGACCTTAAGGAATGTTTTGCCGGTTGGCGAGAGTTCTCTGGAAAGTATGATAGAGTCAATTTACAAATGCCCCTATCCTACAAACATAGTTTTTGGGATAGAGCATGATGGAAGACTCGTGGGGGTAGTATCGCTTGACAATATAAACTGGGTGAGCAGGAACGCTTATTTGAGTATAGGCATATATGACAAAAGCGTTTGGGGAAGGGGAATAGGGAAGGAAGCCACAAAGCTCATTCTAAAGTATGCCTTTGAATACCTTAACATCCACAAGGTGAACCTTGAGGTTTACGAATACAATGAAAGAGCGATAAGGCTTTACGAGAGCCTTGGGTTTGTGCAGGAAGGAAGGCTCAGGAAGAACAACTACCGCCATGGAAGCTACCACGATGTGATCATAATGGGAATGCTCGATAGGGAGTACTTCGAGCTTTCCAAGAATTGGTGACCTACGAAAGATCTTTTGCCTTCAGCACGAGCTCGTTTATCGTCGCGATTTTCGAGTTCTGGCATCCCCTGGCTCTGAGCCTTACCTTTTCCCCTGGTTTCATCGTCAGAAAGTTGTCTTCTATATCCTGGCATCCCTTTATGAAGACGCCGATGGCCAAATCCTTCGAGGTTATAACGAGAGAATCTTCCTCCATCTCGATCTCGATCTCAGGCTTTTTCAGATTCATCAAGCGCGGTTTCCTTAAGAGTTTGTGGTTTCTCAGATTTAGGGATTTCGATTCAAGGAACGCGATATCGCCGTCAGCGCTGAGTTTCCCAAGATTCGCTATCCCGTCTTCTGGAACGAAAACCCCTTTGTAGGTTTTCTCGTAAAGAAGTTTCCCATCTGCTCTGTAGACTTGAACGGTGAGATCATCTGTTGTGAGCTCTTTTCTCAGGTCGTTTATTATGAATATCTCCCCTGCTGAAATGGCAGCAATTACGGGCGAGTAAAAGCGTTTTGTGTAGTAGTAGAGCGCCTTTGGATTTAGGAGCCAATCTACCGCAGACCAGCTTATCACGGGCCATACATCGTTCAGTTGCCAGTAAAGCGTCCCGGCGGTTTTGTACTTTCTGCTTCTGAACCTTTCAACCCCCGTCTTTATTGCTTCGGCTTGGACGAACTGGCTCGCGAGTATTATGTCTTCAAGATCTTTGAGAATGCCAATCTCTGAGAAGATGAACTTCATAAGCCTTTCCATTCCTTCTATCTGCTTGTTGTGGTGCATGATATCTTCCGAGAGTATGTTTCTCTCTTTCGTGAAGAACTGAACGGTTTTGAGATCGGGGAAAGCCTGAAAACCGAACTCGCTCACAAATCTCCCCGTCTTCTTTTCATACTCCCTGAAATCCTTCCAGCCAGACCAGACATCCCATATGTGGGTGTCTCCCGCTTTTTCGGAGTTTGCCCTTTCGCCTCCGTAAGGACTCGATGGCCAGTATGGTGTGGACGGTGACTCGCTTGCACAAATCTCTGGGAAGTCAAAAAGGTACAGCCTGTTTCCAAGGTTTATGCCGTCTGGTTTGTTGTCGAATCCCCACTCCTGAAATCCCCAGTTGTTTTCGTTGTTTCCGCACCAGATGACGATGCTTGGGTGATGTCTCAACCTGACGACATTCTGCCAGGCTTCTTCTTTTGCAAGCTTTCTGAACCACTCCAGGTGATCTGGGTATTCAGAGCACGAGAACATGAAATCCTGCCAAACCATGATTCCAAAGCGGTCACACAGATCGTAAAAGATATCCTTCTCGTATATTCCGCCGCCCCATACCCTTAGCATGTTCATTCCGGCATCTTTCGCCATCTCAAGGAGCCTTTCGTATTTTTCGGGCTTCGCCCATCCAAGGAGCGCATCCGCAGGAATCCAGTTCGCGCCTTTGGCGAAGAATTTTTGGCCGTTTACCACAAAGATGAAACTCTGGCCTTCTTCGTCTTTCTCTTGCAAAATCTCAACGCTTCTAAGGCCGATCGTTTTCTTTTCTTCATATATGGCTTTTCCCGATTTTTTCAGAACGAACCTGAATTCATGGAGATTTTGCTTTCCAAGTCCATTTGGCCGCCAAAGAGGAAGCTTTTCTTTAAGGGCTGCGCTGAAAAATCCCTGCCCTTGGCTGTTGCAGAATACAGGAAAGGTCCCCGCACTTTTGCCGTTGACGAAAACGTCGACTTGAAGATCATTTTCGCCGCTGCACCCAAATATGTAGCCTTCCACGTTCGGAAAGTCCTGCACGTTTCTTATATAGGCAGTGCTTCCAAAAAGGCGAGGGCTGTTTCTGAGTTCTATGTAAATATCTTTCCAGATTCCACCACTTGGAAGGCGCGGTCCCCAATCCCATCCAAATGAAAACTGAGCTTTTCTTATGTAGGCTCTAAAGGTTGCTTCTGTTGAGTTTAGCTTCCCAAAATTCCTTTCGAGGGTCTCACCTATCACTTTTGAAGGGAGTATTTCAACCCTTACGGTGTTTTCTCCCGTTTTCAAGACATCTTTGATATCGAATCTATATTCCAAGAACATGTTTTGGGTCTGTCCCACAAGCGCGCCGTTTATGTATATTCTGGAAAATGTATCGATGCCTTCTACAACGAGTTCTATGACTTTGAAGTCCGTTGAATCTACATGAAAAGTCCTTTCATATATCCAGGTAAGATCTTCCAAATCCCTGAATAAAAGCTTGTTTCTTCCCTTGTAGGGATGTGGCATCAATCCTGCCTCTACAAGGCTTGAGAATATATCGCCTGGTACTCTTGACATGAATACGAATTTTTCTTCTTGGTCTTTCAAATGCCACTCACCTTTTAGATTGATTATTTTGGGTAAGATGATAATCACACTCCTTATGATTTGTTAGCACGTGACAGATGAAATTTTACCTTAAAGTAGGATCACAAAGGTAATAGACAGGGTTTTAAGTTCTGTGATGGTTTGTTGAAAAAAAATTTACAATATGATATATAATATTCGCAGAAAAATTTCAAAAGGGGATATAAAGTGCGGAGGCTTATTAAAGGGAGTCTAATAGTTTCTTGCCAGGCTGAGAAAGGAGAACCGCTCTTTGGCTCAGAGACCATGGCTAAGATGGCCTTAGCTGCTGTTCAAGCTGGTGCTAAAGGGATAAGAGCCAACGGTCCCCAAGATGTAGCTGCCATCAAAAAAGTTGTGAATGTTCCTATTATAGGAATACAGAAAGATAGAAGTGCTTCAGGAGCTTTTATAACGATAAGAAGGAAAGATATTGACTCCCTTGTAAAAGCCGGCGCGGATTTAATAGCAATTGATTCAACAAGGAGGAGCCGTCCAGAGAGCCTTGAAGCACTGTTTCGGCACATCAGAAGGAACTATCCGGATGTGGGTATAGTTGCCGATGTTGCAGACATTGAGGATGCCATAAAAGTTGCAAAGCTAAGACCGGATTACATTTCAACAGCGTTATCTGGATACACGGATTACACTCTTGAAAGGCCAAAACCGGATATAGAGCTTGTTAAGGTTATAAGCGAGGAGTTGAAAATACCGGTTCTCGCTGAGGGAAATTACAAAACCCCAGAGCTCGTTAGATTAGCCCTTCTAAACGGTGCCTATGCGGTTGTGGTTGGCACTTACATCACGCGACCTCAGGTTATTACTTCTGATTTCGTCAAAGCGGTGAAGGATTTTGAAGGCAAGGAGATCAGGGCTATTGGCATCGACATTGGTGGTACCAACGTAAGAATGGTGGAGGTGGATTTAAAAGGAGAAATTTTGCGCAAAGAGAAGAGAAAAAATCCGAAGGAACTAAAGAGTCTTTTGGAATTTATTGAAGAGTTCATCAGCAATTCGAACGATGTTACACATCTTGGAGTGGCTATAGGAGGTATGGTGAATTCGACATTGGGTTTTGTAAGATTTCTAACGCCTATACTGGGTGACTTGAAGGAGTTGAACATTGCGGAGATATTCGAGCGGAATTTTGGTATAAGACCTTATGTTGAAAATGATGTGAACGCTGCAGCGTACGCTCAATGGTGGAAAACAAAGGAGAAAGTCTTGCTATTGATTCATGTTGGTACGGGTGTTGGAGGAGCACTTTTAGTTGATGGAAAGCCCATTAAAGGGAAAAGCGGCGGTGCGGCCGAACTCGGACATGTTATAGTTCCCGGAAACAAAAAGAAATGCCTTTGTGGAAAGGTAGGCTGTACGGAGACTCTTCTCTCTGGAGAAGCCCTTCTTCAGGCCATTAAAACACAGGGACGTGAAAAAGCTTTTGAAGAATATGGGTTTTATATGGCATGGCTCATAGATTCGGCAAAGGCCTTCTATGAATTCGAAAGGGCTTATATCGGTGGGGTTGTAAAGAGTTATGGTGAGGAATTATTGGAGATTGTGAGAGAAGTCTATTGCAGTCTTTCCCGAAGAAATATGTCAGAAGAGATAGCTTTTTATGAAGAAGATGAGTTTGGAGGTGCCAAAGGATCAGCACTTATGGCTTTAAGATGGGGAGGGATTACGCATTGAAGGTATTCGTTCTTATTAGATCAAAACTGAATTTGTTTACAAGTGCTGAAAAGAAAGTAGCTGAATACATTTTGAGGTCGGATCCAAGTGAGACAGTGAAGCTTACAATAACAGAACTTGCAGAAAGATGCAAAGTAAGCGAAGCTACAGTCATAAGATTTTTAAAAAAGTTAGGATATGTCTCCTTTCAAGAACTCAAGTTGAGTATGGCTTTGGAATATTCTCCTGAGAAATCTGCGGAGATACAGCAGGGAGAGGATATTGCCATTAAAAAGGATGATGAGGTAAAGACTATTTTGAACAAAATACTCGTGGGGGCAAACAGAAGCCTTGAAAACACGCGAAGCATAATATCAGTTTCAAAGTTAATAAAAGCCGCTAATTTGATAAGATCTGCTGAGCGAATAGAGATTTTCGGAGTTGGTGCGTCCGGAGCCGTTGCAAATATTCTTCAGTATAAGCTCGTGAGATCGGGATACCCCGCCTATTATATAAGTGACTCGCACATTCAGAGTATGAGTGCCTCGATAATGAAGCCAACAGGCCTTGTTATAGGAATAAGTCAGAGCGGGTCTACCAAGGATACAGTGGATGTTCTTGCTATAGCAAAGGAACGCGGAGCTTCAACGATAGCGATAACCGATCATGAGTTTTCACCTATTTCAAGGTATTCTGACGTGGTTTTAGTGACATTTTCAGGCGAGAATCCTGTAAGAATGGGAGCTGGTAAGTCGATTTTTGCCCAACTTTATGTAATAGAAGTTCTAATAGCAATTCTTTACACGATGGATTACGAAAAAAGTATGAAGGCAGGCGAGAGAACAGCGGAAGCCGTAGCGAAGAAGCTGTATTAAAGAACCGGGAGGGGTGGAATTTTGAAATGGGATGTGGCAGTTTTCGGAGGGGGACTTGCAGGGGTAAGTGCTGCTGTCAATGCTATGAGGATAGGAAGGAAAGTGATATTGATTGAACATAGCTTTTCTGTGGGAGGGAACGCAACTCTCGGACTCGTAAATCCATTCATGAGGTATTGGATAGATGAAAAGATCTTAACCAGGGGTTTTTTCAAGGAACTTCTCAATGAGCTTGAAAATATGGGAGGTAGAAAACTCAATTCTTTTGATTCAGAGATTCTAAAGTTGATTCTGTTTAGAAAATTAAAGGGAGTAGACCTCCTGTTTAGGAGTATTCCAATAAAAGTGAGAAGAAGAAGAAATAGAATAGAAAGTGTCGATGTTATAAACAGCTTGGGAGAGGAAATAGAAATAGAGGCAAAACTATTTATAGATGCTACGGGTGATGCTACGTTGTCCTATCTTGCTGGGACCCCTGTTTTTTCAGGCGATGAGAGGGGAAGAAATCAAGCGGTGACGTTAATGTTTACTATAGCAAATGTGGATTTTGAAAAGGTGAGGCAAAGCATAGAAGAAGATAAGAGTAACTTTTTCGCTTGGGTTTCCTCTACCGCGGAGATTCTATCTGTGGCCGGATATTTCAAAGAGATAGAAAGGGCTCGAAAGGACGGCCTTGATTATCCGAATGACTATTTCTTCTTTGTGGAGCTGCCCAACGGGAACAGGGTCACTGTTAATACCACTCAACTCTTTGTGGATACCACCGATCCCTTTCAACTATCTCAAGCTATGGCCGAGCTTCATGAGCAGGTTCACGTGGTTTATGAATTTGCCAGAAAGTATGTACCTGGTTTCGAGAACAGCTTTATAGAGAAAATAGCACCGCTGCTTGGGATAAGGGAGAGTAGGAGAGCTAAAGGGAAGTATGTTTTCAGAAAAGAAGATGTTTTGAAGAAGAGAAAATTTCCAGATGGAGTTGTAAAAGCGTGCTATGGGATAGATGTTCATTCAGAAGGACAGGATCTTGAAAAAGAAAAGAGCTCTATACCCAAGTATGAAGATTATTATGAAATACCTCTCAGGGCTTTTATATCAGATGAGATTGAGAATCTTGCGTTTGTAGGCAGGAATTTTTCCTCAGATTTTTACGGACATTCAGCAGCAAGAATAATGCCCACATGCGTTGACATGGGAGAGGTTATGGGGAAGTTATGCGGAGCGGTGAATGAAAGTTTTCATGAGCTGTTCGGGAGGGACATCAATACTATCCTTGGGGAGGTGTTAGAATGAGGAAGGTTTTATTTGTTTTTATAATTTTTGCTGCGATTCTAAGCATAGGAAAAACAGTAACTATTGAGTTCTGGACACTGTCTTTGAGCCCAACGTTCAACGACTACATCAATGCGATAATAAAGGACTTTGAGGCACAGAACCCTGGTGTGAAGGTTAAATGGGTAGATGTTCCGTATGGTGCAGTAGTTCAGAAGCTGACAGCCGCGATAGCCGCGGGAAAAGCGCCAGATGTAGTTAATCTCAACACTACCTGGGTCATTGATTTCGCTTCTCAAAGAGCGCTCGCTCCTCTGGATGAGTATGTTACACTCGCTGAAAAGAACAGATACTGGGACAAATTGTGGGATGCCACGGTCATCGATGGAAAGTCATATGCGGTTCCGTGGTACGCTTCGGTTCCGGTTTTGATTTACAACAAAGAGCTCTTTAAAAAAGCAGGTCTTGATCCCACCAAACCACCCAAGACATGGGACGAGGTTTTTGAGTATTCGAGAAAGATTCGTGTCAATGTAGGCGTGTATGGTTTTGAACCAAACATAATAGCAATAGACGATCTCATCTTAGAGGGCATACCACTGGTAACACCTGATGGAAAAAAGGCAGCTTTCAACACACCAGAAGCTCTTGAAAAGCTGAAATGGTATCAAAAGGCTTTCAACGAGAATTTGATTCCGAGAAGTCTTGGGGGTTACAGGGAAGGGAGAGAACTGTATCAATCCGGAAGGCTGGCCATGTACCCAGCCGGTATAACTATGCTGAAACACATACAGATCAACAGTCCGGATATATACAAGGTTACCGATGTTGCTCCCCACCCTGTTGGGAAGGCTGGAATAATAAAGTGCTCTTTGATGAATCTGGCAGTTCCAATTACATCGAAACACAAGGATATAGCTGTAAAATTTGCTCTCTTTGTTGCATCTCCAAAATGGCAGATAGAATTCAGCAACTACGCTACCGTCATTCCTTCCACTAAAAAGGGACTGGATAACAATCCCAATATCCTGAAGAAAGCAAAAGAAGGGGATCTTTCGGCAAAGGCCTTGCTTATGGCAAGCAGGTTTATGGATAAGGCAGCTGATTTGAGTGCAATAGCTATAAGAAAAATCCCAAGGGATAAATATGCGAAATTCAGGAAGATTCTTCAGATTTACTGGTTCAAGGCAATTAAAGGTTATATGACAGCGGAGGAAGCTTTAAAGCAGGCAGAAAAAGAGATAAACGATCTTTTGAGTCAATGAAATTCAAACGGGGCTCGGGAAACCGAGCCCCTTTTGGAGGTGCGGTATTTGCTTAGCAGAAAGGCGCAGGTTTATCTGATAGCTTTTTCCTTTTTGATAGCTCCTCTGACTCTTCTTGCAATTTTCACTTACTATCCAATTATAAGAGGAGTCGTGTTGTCTTTCACCGATTATAATATGATGCTTGGAAAGGCCAAGTGGGTTGGCTTTAGAAATTACATAGAACTTTTCAAAGATGAGGAGTTTTATGTTGCGCTGAAGAACATCCTTCGCTATCTCATCGTAGTGCCTTTCATACAGTTTTTTTCAATACTCCTTGCGGTGCTCGTTAATAAAAGACTGCCGGGCATAAGGTTTTTCAGGACACTCTTTTATGTGCCTGTGATAACAGGAGCCGTGGTTGTTTCGATTACGTGGAGATGGATATTCCACATAGATGGAATTCTCAATGGATTACTTCTTCACATGGGTTTGATAAAAGAGCCAATCGCATGGTTGAGCGATCCAAGATATGCCCTGTGTGCAGCCATGTTCGTTACATTCTGGAGAGGTCTGGGATATTACATGGTTATATATCTTGCCGGACTTCAGAACATTCCTTCAGAGCTTTATGAAGCTGCAAGAATAGATGGTGCAAGTTCGAGGCAGATATTTATCAGAATAACGCTTCCATTATTGAAACCAACCATACTTTTTTGCTTCTTAATATCAACTCTGGCTGCTCTGAAGATTTTTGAAGAGGTCTTTTTGCTTACGCAAGGCGGCGCGGAGACCACTACCATGATGTACCTGATTTACGATTATGCCTTTAATCGTTATGAGTTCGGCACATCTGCTGCTTTATCTGTAGTTTTTTCTGGTATTCTTCTCATGTTTACCGTGATTAACTTCAAGTTTTTCAGAGCGGGGAGTGAAGGACGATGAAAAAAATTTTAAAGTTTATAAAGTATATGATGACTTATTCTCTTCTAATTCTGTTGGCGGTTTTCTTCACATTTCCTTTTCTTTGGATTTTGTCCACCTCATTTAAGGGACCTGAAAACCTATTCACGTGGCCACCGCAGTTCATTCCTGAACACCCGACTCTCGAGAATTATGTGAACGTCTTTAAGCGCATACCGATGGCGAGATATTTTCTTAATACAGTGATAATCACATCTTTAGGTGTAGTGTTTCAGGTGTTCTTTGCTTCGCTTGCCGCATATCCCCTTGCAAGACTGAGGTGGAAGGGAAGAGACCTTGTATTTAAGCTGATACTTCTACCGCTTTTGATACCTATGCAGGGGGCGCTTATAGTAAATTTCATAACTATAGTAAGGTTCGGACTGTACAACACCTATATAGCTGTTGTACTTCCAAGTGCAGTGTCCGTCTTCGGAATATTTTTGATGAGGCAGCATTATCTCTCTGTGCCACCAGAAATAGAGGATGCAGCCCGCATAGATGGATGCAACGAGTTTCAGGTTTTCTGGAAAATAACATTTCCTCTGGTGAGGCCAGCCGCAATGGCTCTTGCTATATTTGCGTTCACTGCCCATTGGAATTCTTTTCTCTGGCCTTTAATAGTGCTCAGGGACGAGACAAGATACCCTCTTCAAGTGGGTTTGGCCCAGCTTAACAGTGTATTTGAAGCGAATTTCAGAAGTGTGGCGGCGGCGTTGGTGCTTACGATGGTTCCGATTCTCATTTTCTTCTATTTCACGCAACGCTATTTCATAGAGGGTTATAAGGGTGCCGTCATAAAGTAATCTGATGCGAGGTGAAATCCGTGAGAAAGATGCTAATATTCTTTTTTTTATTAATAGCCCTAATTAGTGCCCTTTCGACAAAGGTGGTCATTCTTTATTCTAAGACGTCGGAAAACTACTACGGGAAGAGCACATATTTTTTAATGGTGAATGGAGCGAAAATCGCTCTGAAGGAAGCCGAAGTAGCCTTTTCAATTTTGAATGTATCGGAACAAGAAATTCCCGAGGATGTTGAGGTTGCAATAGATCCTTCCAACGCGGCACTCTCAGAATTAGAAAGGGAGAGAATAGAAGCGTTTTTGATGAGAGGAGGGAAGGTGATAGCAGCTTATGAGAGCGGATTGAAGTACCCAGATGGAAAGTTAAGAGATAACTATATATATGGTGATTTCCTGAAAATAAAATTTCTCGGATGGAGAAGTGGGCCGTATAGGTATATGAAAGTTACGAAATTTTCGAAAGAAGAGCTTCGTTTTCCGGAGGATTTCGTGAGAATGCCGAGGGGCTTCACCTTTATCTTCAAAACGGAAGATGCTACTCCTCTGGCGTATTGGTGCAGAGATGCAAGCGGGACACCCTCACAAAAGGAAAACAATGTAGCTGCCGTTTTGTCAGAATCTGGAGTCTATTTTGGAGAAAATATATTTCTATTTTTCGAAGATTATCCAGTCATCAGGGAATTCTTTATTAAGGTGTTGTTTTATCTTTTGAACAAGCCACCCGCCGAGGTGAATTTGAGAGAGCTTTATTTGAAAAAAGTTGAAGAGGCATTGAGAAAATTGGAGAAGGCTTTCTCAGAGGCAGGAAAAGATTGCGAAGAATTCATGGATTACGCTGAAAAGAAGATGAATGACTCGGATGAAAAGGGGCTAAGAAAACTTCTTGATGAAATATGGGAAGAGATGGAAAGGCTTTCAGATAGTAAGAGGATAGAAGCGAGAGGAATATGGCTCGATCATAATGCTTTAGAGCAGATAAAGGGAGAAGAAGATTTGAGAAAAATGATAAGGATGCTAAAAAAAGCGGGTTTTAATATGATCTTTCCCGAGGTGGTTTTCAGGGGTTACACACTTGCGAGGAAGCTAGATTATTATCCGATTTACAGTGCTTTTGAAACGCTGTCCATTGATCCACTTGAGGTAATTGTAGAGGAAGCCAGAAACCTTGGCATGGAAGTTCACGCATGGTTTTGGGTTTATGCAGTGGGTAGCAAAGGCCATCCAAGTCCGATAATGGAGAGGCACCCGGATTGGATTGAAAAAAGTAAAACAGGTGTGATCTATTCAAAAAGCGGTTTGGTATGGCTCTCACACGCGCGCAAAGATGTGGAAGAATTTTTGTTGAAATCCATCAGAGATCTGCTGGAAAACTACGATTTGGATGGGGTGAATCTGGATTATGTGCGTTACGGTGATGATTCCATGGGTTATGACGATGCTGCAATAAGTGCTTTCAAATCAGAGGAAGGGATCGATCCCAGAGAGATAGAGAAGTTTTCAAGAGAGGAGCTTAAATGGCAGCTGTGGAGAGAGAAGAGGGTTAGCGATTTTGTTTGCAAAGCTTCGAAAGTTGTGAGAAGGAGAGGCAAGCTTTTGAGTGTAGATGTGTATCCTACCCTGAGCGGTGCACGCCTTGAAAAGAAGCAGAACTGGGAAGAATGGATTTACAGAAAGTGGGTGGATTTTATCATTCCGATGGACTATAGGAGCACTGTGGAAGATCTAAAGATACTCCTTCAAAAGCAGTCCGCGATGAAGGATAAAGTTTTCATATATCCAGGGCTTCAGATGATGAAAGTTAGGTCGTGGAGAGATGTTCTCTCTCAAATGAAGGTGGTCAGAGACCTCATAAGTTATGGCAGCGTACTGTTTTCACTGTCTTATATCGATTCTCTGAATGTAGATGCATTGAGGGCGGGAATGTTCAGGTTCAATGCGATTCCGCCACATGCTGATTTTGAATCACTTAAAAAAGCAATGAACGAAGGTATCGTATCAATCCTTTCTTCTTTTTCTGAAAAGGCTTTACCAGGTGATGTTAAAAAAGCCATTGCAGAAAAATGGTCAAAGGTTCTCAATGCGTCTAATGAAGAAGAGCTTTTCAATGGCATGGTGGAGATATATTTTTCCATTTCGGATTCCGTTAAAGATCCGGCAATTGCTAGAAAGCTTCTTGACACATTTTCCTACTTCATGGATGTGCTCAGACCAAGGATGTACGAAGGAGAAAATTATGTTCCTGGCAAACCCGAAGGAATGGTGATAATCGATAACCCTGTGCCTGTACCCATTGCAACAATCGCTGAAATGGATATAAAAGTCGATGGGAAAATTGAAGATTGGAAAAGCGCGCAATGGCTAAGTGAGTTTCGTTTGAATGATACAGGAGAACCATGCACGCCAATCACGAGGGTGAAGGTGGCGTGGAAAGGGAATTGGCTTTATGTACTTTTTGAAGCTCATGAATACGATTGGGAAGGTGTAAAAGTGGTTTCTGGGCGCAGGGATACGAGAACATATCTGGGGGATTCCGTCGAGGTTTTCGTGTTGAAAGATGAAGAAAACCGGGAATACTACCATTTCGTAGTGGGAATAGACGGTACCCTTTACGATGAAAAGGGGTTTGATTCGATGTGGAATGGGAATGTCCTGAGAAGAGTATGGAAGGAGGAAGAAAAGTGGTATGTTGAAATGGGAATAGATGTGTCGTCCTTTGGAATGAGGCTTCATAAAGGGATGAGTATAAAGGTGAATTTTACAAGAAACAGATGGAGAGCAGGAAAGGCTCAGTACAGCAGCTGGAGCGTGACATATGGTTCGTATCATACCCCAGAGCGTTTTGGAACTCTCAAGCTGGGAGGTCCTTTGAAGTGAGAATAGTCTTTGTTCCTGTTGATGAGAGGTTTTGTACTAAGGATTATTTTCTAATGCTGGCAGATGCTTTTTCGTTAGAGGTGGTGCACCCACAAAGCTATGGTTTAAAGAAAATCCCGGCGGATACGGATTATATCAAGAGGTGGCTTTGGGATATCAGGAACGAAGCAGATATCTTTTTGATATCGCTCGATATGGTGGTTTTCGGAGGGCTCGTGCCTTCAAGGATTGGGTATGAGAAGTTTAAGACTCTCCGTGAAAGGCTGGAATTCCTTCGGAATTTGAAAGAGCCTGGAAAGAAAATTTACGCTGCGGTTTCAGTTACCCGGGTACCAGCTTACAATTCGTCCGAGGAAGAGCCGGATTACTGGGAATATTATGGGAAGAAATTGTGGAGTTTTTCTAAGGGAGAAAAGGAAGATATCCCAGAGTGGATTTTAAAAGATTTTCTCTGGAGGAGAGAGAGAAATAAAAAAGTAGTCGGAGTCTCATTGGAGCTCGTAAAAGACGGTATTATAGATTTTCTTCTAATTAATCTCGACGACAATTCTCCGGGTACTCTTGTAGCACGGGAGGGTGAGGAGCACAGAAGAAGGACGAAGGAGCTGGGGATAGAAGGCAGGGCAATCGTCAAGAATGGAACGGATGAGTCTATGTTGATACTTCTGGCGAGGGCTCTCGTTGACCAGTTTGGATACTCTCCCCACATAGCAGTGGAATACACATTTCCAAAGGCTGTAAATCTGATTCCTCCGTATCACAGTAATGCTCTGGAAGAAGCAGTGTGGGAGACCATAAATTCTTGCGGTATGTTGAGTGATGGAGAAGATGGAATACTATATGTTCACAATGCGAGAGGAAGTGAGAGAACTTCAGAGGCTCCCTTTCAATCAAGAGAAGACTGGCTGAGAGATTTTGGAAAACTTCGAAACGCTTTGAATTCCGGAAAATACGTTGGAATAGCAGATGTGCGATATGCGAACGGCGCGGATATGAGTCTGGCAAAATATGTTGTCAAAAACGTTAGGGACTGGGAGAAGATATGTTACTATTCGTGGAACACCTGTGGAAACACGCTGGGTTCAACCTGCACTCATTTGGCGTTGAGAATAATGGCCGATAGGGGTTTTTTAGTTTTAAATGAAGAGAAACTCCTG
The DNA here is from genome assembly GCA_026993805.1 of Thermotogaceae bacterium. Classification (GTDB taxonomy): domain Bacteria; phylum Thermotogota; class Thermotogae; order Thermotogales; family Thermotogaceae; genus JALWSA01. The sequence continues at coordinate 31,722 of JALWSA010000066.1, forward strand.
AAATATCAACTGGCAGTTTTCCTTGAAAATGTTGCTTATCAAACCTTCATAAGAGAGAGGCTCAGAGAGGAAGCACGCAAAAAAGGCTGTCAAGCATCTCTTATACCCTGCGAAGAATGGGCAAAAGATTTTGTGTCTTCGCAGATGCGCGATTTTCTGAGAGAGAACCTGCCAGATTTTTCAAACATTGAATTCGATGTGTATTTCCCATGGCACAGGCCGTTTGAGGTAGGTGTAAGAATGCATGATTTAGGCAAAAAGGCTAAATGATTGCCTGACTGGAGATTGGAAAAATATTTGGTTTATACTGGATGAGGGTGATAGGCATGGGGCGAGGCAGGTGGGTTTATTTTCTTGCGGTCGTTTTAACGATTGTTTCTTTTCTTCCTCTGGCCGTTCCGGTGTTTTTCACTGTCGTTGAGCTTATAAGCTCTGGGAGGCTTCTTTACGATTTTCTCATGCCAGCTGAATTGTTTTTGTTGACAGTCATAGGTGGAGGCGGAATGGTGGTTTTGGGCGTAGCAGGCAAGATTTCTATCAAAAGGCTGGTTGTTTATTTGGCTCTGGATGTAGCAAGCGTAGGAGGAGCTCAAGTTTGGGCGGTTTTATCGGGTCTGGCACATGGAGATACGGAGCTTGCCGGTGTTCATGTGTTTGCAATCACTATCTTTGCCATTCTTTTTCATCTCTTCGCACTTTTGGTGGAGCTTGAATGTGTCAGGATTTGCCGCAGTTTAAGAGGCGCGCCCAAGCCCTCATAGCCTTTTCACGGAATTTCTCACCACGAGCTCTGTTCTCAAGATCACTTTATAAGGCCGGAATTTGTCGCCTTCTATTCTTCCCAAGAGAAGAGTTGCTGAGATCTTTCCCATTTCCTTTGCCGGTTGGCGAGTGGAAGTTATAGGAGGGCTGTAGAACTCGTTTTCCAAGGCATCGTCAAAGCTGACTATGGATATATCGTTTGGAATATCTATTCCTTCGTTTTTGGCCGCCTTTAGGAATGTTCTCGTCAGGCTCTGGTTTGCTGAGATCACTGCAGAGGGCCTGTCTTTCATCTTCAGAAAGCTTGCGAGCTTTTCAAGAGCGTCCTTTTCAGGGAATAAGTCTTTCAGTATCCATGAGTTTTTAGTGTGGAGCTTGAGGTTTCTCACGCCTTCTAAAAATGATTTAAGCCTGATTCTCATTGTGTATATTCCCATCTTTCCAAGGAGAAGCCCAATCTTTTCGTGTCCCATGTTTTTAAGGTATATGAGAGTGTCGTAGATAGCGGTTGCATTGTCTATGCAGACGGAGTCTACAGAATTTCTCAGGTTCTCAAATATTCTGTCGAACATGACCAAAGGTATTCCCATTTGCACGATTCTTTTGTACAGCCTTGAATTGTTATCAGATTTCTCGGCTGTAGGAGCTGCTATTATTCCATCGACGCCGTGGCTTATAAACCATTCGAGGTAAATACGCTCTCTTTCCACATCTTCATCCGTGTTTCCAACGATGAATTTGTACTCCTTCGGGAAAAAGACGCTGTCCACTCCTTCGATGAATTCGATGAAGAAGGGATTTGTGACATCTGGTATTATCAGTCCCACGGTGTTGCTGCGCGTTTTCTTCAGAGTCCTTGCAGCCATGTTTGGGATGTATCCCATGCTTTTTGCGACTTTCCTTATCTTCGCACGAAGCTCTTCGCTCACACCCGGAGCGTTCGATAGTGCCCTCGAGACCGTTGAAGGTGAAACACCGACCGCACGCGCTATGTCCTGTATGGTAACTTTCTTCCCCACAGTCAGAGCATCTCCATTAGATCGTTAGTCTTTATGTACAGTCTTTTATAAGCTTCATAAAGGATATCATAATAGTAGTTTTTGTTGGGAATGAATCTTTTTTCAGGTTTGGTCCACTTTTTAATCTCTTTTGGGCTTGAGAAAACACCTGTTCCGAGTCCTGCCAAGAAAGCATCTCCCAGAGGAGCCTCGACATTTCCAGCGAGCCTTATCATGTTGTATCCCGTTATATCGGCGAATATCTGCATCCAGACATCGCTTTTCGCTCCTCCGCCCACCACATAACATTCTTTCGAGAGCATTTCCTTTCCATGTGGAAATTCATCCATGTTGTGTCTGAGAGAAAACGCCACTCCTTCAAGGAACGCCCTGTAAACATGAGCTTTGGTGTGTTTCAGAGTTAATCCAAAGATTACGCCCCTTGCCTTTGGATCCCAGATCGGGGATCTTTCTCCCATGAAGTACGGAAGAACGACGATTCCTTCGCTTCCAGATGGAATCTTTGATGCCATTTCGTCGAGCTCTTGGAACGAAGATCCGAAATTATCTCTGAACCATTTCACTATTGCTCCTGAAGTTGCACCCCCGCCGAATGTGTATATAGTTTTTTCTTCGTCCACGACGTAGGGGTAGTTCACGAGGTTAGGAGAGAGATATTTTCCATCGTGCAGGGTTCCCCAGCACATCGATGTTCCGAGCATCACGACATGCTCACCACTCTCCACCACGCCCGCGCTCAGCTGAGCCACCGGTGCGTCTATCCCGCCGGCTATTATGGGCATTCCTTCGGGAAGTCCAAGCGCGTCTGCCATTTCCTTTTTCAAATGCCCGACCACCTGAGATG
>JALWSA010000067.1 GCA_026993805.1 Thermotogaceae bacterium
GGTGTATATAACCTCACCAGATGACGCTAAAAGGTATGGAATAGTTTATCTTCCTGAGGACAGAAAGAGTGCTGGGATCGTCCCGCTCCTGGAGGCTTATAAAAATGTGACCCTCATGAATCTGAAGAAGTATTCTCGGGTTTTCTTGAGAAAGAGGGAGGAAGTAAGAACCTTTGAAAAATACAGAAAAAGGTTTTCCATTGTTTCGAGAGGTCCTTTCCAGATCGTTAGGACGTTGAGCGGGGGAAATCAGCAAAAAGTGGTTATTTCAAAGCTTGTGGATACCGGTGCAAGAATCTTCATTTTCGATGAACCCACGAGAGGAGTAGATGTGAATGCCAAGCAGCAGATATATAGGATAATGAGGGATCTTGTGGATGAACTCGGAGCAACATTTGTGGTGGTCTCCTCAGAACTTCCTGAGATCATCGGTATAAGTAACAGGGTGGTGGTCATGCGTGGAGGAGAAATAGCGGGGATTTTAGAGGGTTCAGACATAAACGAGAGAAATCTCATATATCTTGCAACGGGCGTGAGTGAGGGGTGATAGCATCGAAAAGAGAATGAACTGGTATGGGATTTTTGGAAAATATGGAATTGTAATAGTCTTGATTGTACTCGTGATAGTGTCAGGGATTCTCAGTCCCTCATTCTTGAAGTTGAGAAACATCCTGAACATATTTTGGCAGACTTCATACGTGGGAATAATAGCCATAGGTGCTACCTTTGTCATGATAGCCGGTGGTATCGATCTCTCTGTAGGTTCAATGGTGGCGCTTTTGGGGGCTTTTGCCATAACGGTTGTGAATGCCGTAGGTGATACATATCTCTCGGTTTTAGTAGCCATAGTTTCAGCTGTCGGACTTGGCGTGGCCTTAGGTTTTGGCACGGGTTTGGCCATTACAAAAGGCAAAATTCCGGCGTTCGTGGTTACTTTAGGCGGGATGGCCATTTACAGGTCTTTGGTTTTGAATTTTGCCAACGGTGGGGTGTACATGAGTCAGTCGATGAAGTATTCGAGTATGGGAATGAGCTTTGTGCTTGGAATGCCCCTCCCAATGCTCGTTTTCATAGGCTATGCTGTGTTGGCGCATCTGCTTCTCAATAATACGAGATTTGGAAGGTATGTATTCGCTGTTGGAGCAAATGAAGTGGCTTCTTACTATTCGGCTATAAATGTGGATTGGGTGAGGATATGGACTTATGTGATTAGCGGTGTGTCTGTTGCTGTATCTGCCATACTCCTCTCTTCCATGATGGGTTCTGTGAGTTCTTCGTCGACAGGTAATGGTTTTGAGCTTGACGCCATAGCTGCAGCTGTAATCGGAGGTACGAGTTTAAGTGGTGGAAAGGGAAGCATTTTCGGGACATTCTTTGGTGCTTTGATTCTCGGAGTGATTAACAACATGCTCGTCATGTTGAATGTTGCCGTGTATCTACAGGGAATGGTCAAGGGGCTCATCATAATTGGAGCAGTTCTTCTGCAGAATTTGAGCAGAGATTAGTGGATTTTCCTTCCCTTGAGAATTCAATAGTAACATTTGTTTCAAACGGGGCACCCCGCCTTGATAAAATAATAAATTATAACTTCCGCTTCTAAGCGAAAGGAGTGATTCTATGATCCCCTTCCGTTTTTCCTATCATAAGCCTTCTTCCCTCTCGGAGGCATTTGAGATTCTGTCGGAAGACGGGGCTGTTCCAATGTTGGGAGGGACAGATTTAGTTGTGAAGATGAGAGCGAAAAGGGTCACACCAAAAGTTGTAGTAGATCTGAAGTTCATCGATGAACTTCACAATGTGAGCTTTTCAGAGGATGAAGGGCTTGTCATCGGAGCTGCCGTGACGATGAACGAGCTTATAGAGGATTTTGCGGTGGTAAAAGAACGCTTTCCCGTTTTTTACCAAGCGATAAAGAAAGTGGGGGCGTATCAAACGAGGAATAGGGCAACGGTTGCTGGAAATATAGCGAATTCTTCCCCAGCTGCAGATTCAGTGCCACCGCTTTTGACCTACAACGCAAAAGTGAAAGTTGTTTCAGCCGATGGCGAGAGATTAGTTGAGTTGAAGGATTTCTTTACAGGCCCAGGAAGGAATGTACTGAAACCCGGTGAGATCATTCATTCAATAATAGTTCCGTACGAAAGTCCGAGCATAGGGATGTATTACAAGATCTCTCGAATAAAAGCGGTGGACCTTTCCACAATTGGGGTTGCTCTCACCATAATAGACCCGGATGGTAAGAGGGACATAAGGGTTGCGCTCGCCTCCGTTGCTCCTACACCCGTTAGGGCTTTCAAAGCTGAAGACTACATTAGAGATAAAGAGCTCTCAGCTTCTTCAGTCGAAAGGTTCGCTGAGCTCGTACAAGAGAGCACGTCTCCCATAACGGATGCCCGAGGCAGCAAGGAATACAGATGGGAGATGGCAAAAGTTCTTCCAAAGAGGATACTCAGGGAGCTTGGGCTTTTCGAGGGGGTGGCATGAGATGACGATTACTTTGAATGTCAACGGCAAAAATGTTCAGGTTGATGTTCAGCCCAATGAAACGCTTTTGGATGTTTTAAGGAATAAACTCTATATAACAGGTCCAAAGGAAGGATGCGGTAATGGTGAATGCGGAGCTTGTACGATTCTCTACAATGGTAAAGTCGTTAACTCGTGTCTTGTTCTCGCACTGGAAGCCGATGGGGCGGAAATTCTTACTATAGAGGGGCTCACCAAAGATGGCCGGCTTCATCCTATACAAGAAGCGTTCATCGAGGAGAACGCGTTCCAATGTGGCTTTTGCACGCCTGGTTTTGTTATCTCCACAAAGGCGCTTTTGGATAGAAATCCGAATCCTTCCAATGAAGACATCATTGAGGCTTTGGCAGGAAATCTATGTAGATGTACTGGCTATCAGACTATTTTGAAGGCTGTGAAGAGAGCGGCAGAAAAGCTGGGGGTGGAAAAATGAGAGAGAAATATGTCGGTAAGCCCATTCCGAGAGTAGATGCTTATGAGAAAGTGACTGGTACGGCTGTTTATGTCACGGATATGTTCTTTCCAAGAATGCTATATGGAGCGGTGCTTAGAAGTCCCCATCCCCACGCTAAGATAAAGAAGATAGATGTTTCCAAGGCCAAGGCTCTCGAAGGTGTTGCTGCGGTTGTTACATCTAAAGAATGTCCCTACAGGCAGGGGATTTATCTGGTGGATAGACCGATATTCGCTACAGATAGGGTTAGGTATGTTGGTGAGCCCGTAGCGGCTGTGGCGGCGGAAAGCATGGAAATCGCTATGAAAGCTTTGGAACTCATAGAAGTCGAATACGAGCCACTTCCAGCAGTTTTCGATCCATTGGAAGCCATGAAGGGAGAAGTTTTGATACACCCTGATCTTGCGAGCTACGAAAGACTTCCCATATACAACATAGAGCCAGAAAAGAATGTTTTCCACCACCACAAGACAAGAAAGGGTGATGTCGAGAAAGGTTTTAAGGAAGCTGATTACATAATCGAAGGTGAGTATTCACTTCCTCAGATTTATCATGCTCCTTTGGAACCCCACGGTGCAATAGCTTTTTATGATTTCAACGGCAATCTCACCGTATGGTCGAGTGCACAATCACCGTACACTTTGAGAAATCTCATAGCCCATGCATTCAAAATGAGCAGGCATAAGGTGAGAGTTATTGCGCCTTATGTGGGCGGTGGTTTTGGAGGAAAAGCGGGTATAAACATGGAAGGCATTGTCATTGCACTTGCAATGCAAGTTCCGGGAAGACATGTGAAACTCATTTATTCGCGTGAGGAAGACATAATGGCAACAGTTGTAAGACAGGGAATGTATGCGAAGGTTAAGGCAGGGGTAAAGAAGGATGGAACCTTGGTTGCATGGGAAGAGACGATGGTTTTTGATGGCGGCGCCTACGCTGAATACGGAACGAATGTGGTCAGAGCAGCTGGATATACGACTCCCGGACCTTACTACGTACCGAACATAAAGGTGGATTCTTACGGAGTTTATACCAATCACCTTGTGGGAGGAGCTTTCAGGGGATTTGGACATGGTGAGCTCCATTGGGCTGTAGAACGCCACATGGACAAGATAGCCAAGACCCTTGGCATGGATCCGCTTGAGCTGAGGCTGAAGAACGTGCTGCGGCCAGGGCATACGAATGCGATGGGTCAGAAGATGCACGAGCATACGGGCAATGTTGAGGCATGCCTTAAAAAGGCTGCGGATCTGATAGGTTATGGTGAAAAACCAGAGCAGCCCAAGGATAGAGTTAAAAGAAGGGGAAGAGGTATAGCTGCTCTTGTTAAAGCACCGGCTATGCCGACTAATGCCGCATCTTCCGTTGTCATAAAGTTCAACGAAGACGCCAGTGTAACGCTTCAGGTTTCCATTCAAGAGATAGGACAGGGTTTCAACACGGCCATAACGCAGATGGCGGCCGATGCCCTCCACATTTCTCCAGATAAGATAAAAGTGGTCTTCCCAATAGACACCGATGCGAATCCCTATGAATGGCAAACGGTGGCTTCAAGGGCTCTGTGGACTGTTGGGAATGCTCTGTATAGAGCTGCGGAAGATGCTCTTTCCCAGATCAAAAACATAGCATCTCAGGTTTTAGGCGTTGCGCCTTATAACCTTGAGGTGGAAGACGATAGAGTTTACATAAAGTACGATCCCGAGGTTTATATACCTTTAAAAGACATAGTCATGGGATACACCTATCCAGACGGGCATGCCATAGGTGGACCTGTCATAGGCAGGGGAAGTTTCGTGCCTGAGAGACTCACCAATCTCGACCCGGAGACAGGACAAGGTAACGCAGCTGCTGAATGGACTTTCGGAGCTGAAGCCGCTGAAGTGGAAGTGGATATGGAGACGGGTGAAGTGAAGATTCTGAAGCTTGTCGGTGTCTTCGACGCGGGTAGAGTAGTGAATCCCATGATCGCTGCTGGACAAATAATAGGTGGAATGGTGCAAGGAATGGGACCGGCGCTCTTTGAGCAGATAACCTATACAGATGATGGAAAACCGATATCTATATCTTTCACGGATTACAAGATACCCACGATAGCCGACATGCCAGATGAGATGATCGCGGATTTCGTTGAGACGCCTGAAGCCACGAGTCCATTCGGTGTGAGGGGTATAGCAGAGCACCCGATGATAAGTGTTCCGCCTGCAATAGCTTCTGCTATCTATGATGCGGTGGGGGTGGATATAAACGATCTTCCGGTAACTCCCGAGAAGATTTTGAAAGCTTTGAAGGAAAAACACTCTTGAACCCAATCAGAGGTAGGGGGGTGTTCTCATGGCGGAGAGTAAGTACCTTAAGATCGAGCCCCAGGAGGATCGAAGCAAAGACGTAGGAAAGGGTGGGCTCGTTTTACTCGGGCTACAGCACACTTTCACGATGTTCGGAGCAACAGTTTTGGTTCCATACCTGACAGGCGTCCCCGTGAATGTGGCACTGTTCACCGCAGGAATCGGTACTTTGCTGTTTCACTGGATAACCAAGTGGAAGGTTCCAGTGTTCTTGGGATCGAGTTTTGCCTACATAGCTCCCATGATAACCGTGACAATGTACTATTTGCAGCAGGCTCATCCAGAGATCAAAAGCATTCAAGAAGCCGTTCAAGGAGGAGTCAACCTAACGCCGTATCTGGCATATGCAACAGGTGGAATACTCCTTGCGGGACTGGTCAAATTTGGTTTTGGAATACTCATCAAATTTATAGGTATCAAGAGATTTGAAGCGCTCTTCCCACCAGCAGTTTCTGGAACGATGATAGTTCTCATAGGGCTTCTTCTCAGTCCTGTGGCCATAAATATGGCGAGCCAGGATTGGTTCTTAGCGATAGTAGCTCTTGGAACAGCAGTGATTGTGAGACTTTATGCCAGAGGGTTTAACAGACTCGTGCCAGTTATTTGGGGAATAGTCGTCGGTTACATAGTGGCGGCCATAATGGGAAAGGTGAATTTCACAGAAGTTCAGCAAATTTCCTGGGCAGCTATGCCAGAGTTCTACTGGCCTAAATTTTCCGTTTTTGCCGCTTCCGTTATAGTTCCTGTGGCAATAGCTCCTGCGATAGAGCACTTTGGAGATGTCTTTGCGATTTCGGCAGTTGTCGGGAAGCCTTTCTACGAGGATCCAGGGATGCACAGGACGTTAATGGGTGATGGAATCGCAACATCCATTGCGGGACTTTTCGGGGGTCCTGCAAACACCACATATTCGGAGAACACGGGTGTTGTTGCTCTGACTAAAGTTTTCAACCCCGTTGTTATGAGAATAGCCGCTGGATTTGCACTTTTGATGGCTTTCATTCCCAAGGTAGGGGCATTGGTCAGATCTATTCCCGTACCGGTTATGGGTGGAATAATGATAATGCTCTTTGGAATGATTGCAGCGGTGGGTATGAGAACGCTGATACAGAACAGAGTGAAGGTGGATGGAAAGAATCTGATAATAATAGCGGTGATGCTCGTTGCAGGTCTTGGGGGTGCTAAGTGGCAGGTTGGAAACTTCTCACTCCAAGGTTTGGGGCTTGCAGCTATAGTGGGAATAGGGCTCAACGCTCTGTTCGTCCTCACTAAAGCCCCGGAGGATTGATGCTTGTTTCAAAACTTTTGCTGTACAAAAAAGGGCTTCGTGCGGATCTATTCTTTGAAACCAGCAATGTTTCTTTTTACAAGTTCGCGGATGGTGATATCTTGACAGTTTCCGTAAAACCAGGTATGGCGTCTCCGCTTGGCATAGCGGAGGCGCCTTTCAAAACTTCTAAATGGCTTCTTATAGAGGAAGATGGAATTGTGAGTGAGTGGGGCCATTCGAATTGGACAGATATGAGTATGTTTGATCCAAAGCTTTTAAGCATAAATGTGAAAATAACGGAAGATCACTGTCAAAGGTACAGAAAGCTTCTGCAAGAAAGGGAGCCATTCTTTTTTGAAAAGATATTGGGGCTTTTGAATGAAGAGAAGTATCAAGATTTGGTTGGCTTAGGCCCGGGGCTCACTCCTTTGGGTGACGATGTCCTGAGCGGAATGATCGTAGCAGGTTTTGATTTCTCAGGTGATTTTCACACCTCAGAAATTTCTCTCCAGCAGCTCAGGCATGCAAAGGAAAAACTCGTCCCATATCCCGTGAAATTGTTCTTGGAATCTGGTAATGAAGAGCCTTTGCTGGAAATGGGCAATACTTCGGGTTTGGGGTGGGCTTTTGGAATCGCACACCGTTTGGAGGGATGCGTATGATTTTCACGATTATAAAGGAGAATGCTTACTACGATTCCGTGACGTTAATGCTTGCTACAGATGAGGTGAAGGCGATTAAGGGAGTGGAAGAAGCTCTCGTTGGAATGGGAACGGATACGAACAAAGAGCTGCTTAAAGACCTGGGGATGTTGACGGAAGAGGCTATGAAGGCTTCAGACAACGATTTAATGATAGTAGTTAAGGGTGATGAAGGAATTAAAGAAGAAGTCCTAAGGGTTCTCGATGAGTTTCTCAAGGGTGGTGCGGAGGAGAAAGAATCAATGGAGGAAAGTGCGACTTCGCTCGAATCCGCGCTCAAAATGCTCCCAGATGCAAATTTGGTTTTAATTTCAATAGCAGGGGATTATGCAGGGCGTGAAGCTATGAAGGCTCTTGAAAAAGGGCTTCATGTGATGCTCTTTTCAGACAACGTTCCCTTGGAAGAGGAGATAAAACTCAAGAAATACGCGCTTGACAGAGGACTTCTCGTCATGGGACCTGATTGTGGAACAGCGATAATAAACGGAGCAGCTCTCGCATTCGCGAATGTGGTTAGAAGGGGGAAGATCGGAATAGTCGCAGCTTCTGGAACGGGGGCCCAGGAAGTCTCTTCCATTATTTCCAACCTTGGAGAAGGGGTGTCCCAGCTCATAGGAACCGGTGGAAGGGATGTCAAGGAAGACGTGGGAGGAATGATGTTTTTAGAAGGGATAAGATGGCTTTCAGAGGATGAGGATACAGATGTAGTGCTTCTGGTATCCAAACCTCCCGCTCCACCTGTCGTTGAAAAAGCTGTCCAGCTGCTTGAAAAGAGCGGAAAGAAAGGGGTTGTGCATTTCATTGGAGGAGAGGTGAAGTCAGGCAGCGTTGTAGTTGGGAAGACTTTGGAGGACGCCGCGGTTAAAGCAGTTCTCCTTGCTCGTGGGGAGCATTTGGAGGATAGAGAATACAGTTATTACGAGATAGTCGGAGGTAGGGATATCGCAGCTATGGTGAAGGAAGAAGCCAAGAAGATAGATGAAGGGAGATTTATAAGAGGGCTTTATTCAGGAGGAACACTTGCAGACGAAGCCATGGTGTTGATTACTAAAGAAACGGGAAGAGTTTGGTCGCCTTCTCCAATAGATCCTTCATTTAAGCTCGAGAATATAAACGAGAGCAGAGAACATACTGTTGTGGACATGGGTGAGGATGAATTTACCAGGGGCAGGCCCCATCCCATGATCGACTTCACCATGAGAAAGGAGAGACTCATCAAAGAGTATCTGGACCCAGAGACCGCGATCATCATAGTGGATGTGGTTTTAGGGTATGGTAGTCATCCAGATCCGGCTTCAGAAATAGCGGAGGCCGTTTCAAAGGCCAGAAAAGAGAGCGGTAAATACAAATTAATTGTAGCCAACATTCTGGGAACTAAAGAGGATCCTCAGGGATATGAAAAACAGTGGCGAGTTTTGGAAGAAAGCGGAGTTGTGGTCTTCCCGAGCCATGCAAGCGCCGTTAAGTTTGCCCTGGAGGTCTGGAAGGAGCTGGTATCATGAGGGATTTATTCAAAAAAGAAATAAAGGTTATCAATATCGGTTTAAAGAGCTTTTATGAAGATTTGAAAAAGCAAGGCGTGAAAACAGTCCATGTCGAATGGGTTCCCCCCGTTGGAGGAAAGGAGTCCTTGGAGATTTTGGAGGCTTTTAAAAATATCAAGGTGGATGTTGAAAAGGCGAACAAGGAGGCAGTAGAAAAGCTCCTGGCCGCGCAGCCAACTCTCGTTGGAATGGCTCAGGCGAAAGACGTGGTTCCCGGGATGAGGAAGAATTTGATTCTGCATGCGGGCCCGCCGATAACATGGGATAGGATGAGTGGACCTTTGAAAGGAGCGGTTATAGGTGGACTCATATACGAAGGTTTGGCGAAAGATGAAAAAGAAGCAGAGGAGCTTGCAAAGAGTGGGGAAGTTGATTTCCAGCCATGGCACCATCATTCTGGAGTAGGGCCAATGGCAGGGGTTGCCACGTATTCGATGCCAGTATTTATAGTGGAAAACAAGACTTTTGGCACTGTGGCATATTGCACTATGAATGAAGGTTTGGGAAAAGTTTTACGGTACGGGGCTTATAGCCAGGAAGTTATAGACAGACTGAAGTGGATGGAGGAAGTGCTTTATCCTGTGTTGAAAGAAGCCATAGGCTTTTTGGGAGAAATAAACTTAAAGAACATAATCGCTCAAGCCCTCCAAATGGGTGATGAATGTCATAACAGAAATCGCGCTGCAACCTCTCTATTTTTCAGGGAAATTGCCCCAGCGATATTGGATACCAGCTTTTCAAATGAGGAGAAGAAGAGAGTTCTCAAGTTCATAGATTCCAATGACCATTTCTTCTTGAATCTTTCAATGCCAGCTATGAAAGCTTCTTTAATGCCCGCTGAAGGTATAGAGGGCAGCACCATGGTTACCGTTATGGCTCGAAACGGAACGGACTTTGGGATAAGGGTTTCCGGACTGGGAGATGAGTGGTTTGTTGGTCCAGCACAGAAAGTCGAAGGTCTGTATTTCCCTGGATACGGGCCGGAAGATGCCAATCCCGATATTGGTGATAGCACCATAACTGAAACAGGTGGTATTGGTGGCTTTGCAATGGCAGCAGCACCGGCGATCGTCAAATTCGTGGGAGGAAGTGTTTCCCAAGCAATTGAGACGACGAAGAAGATGTACGAGATAACCATTCATGAGAACGACACTTACAAGATTCCATTTTTAGAATTTCGCGGAACACCGACAGGAATAGACATATACAAAGTTGTGGAGAAGGGGATCT
>JALWSA010000068.1 GCA_026993805.1 Thermotogaceae bacterium
TTCTCAAATAGAGCTCAGAATTTTGGCACATTTCTCAGATGATGAAAACCTGAAGAAGGCATTCACGGAAGATCTCGATATCCATAGAATGACAGCAGCCATGATATTCGACGTAGGAGTGGATCAAGTCACCGATCAAATGAGAAGGATTGGTAAAATGGTCAATTTTTCAATAACATACGGTGTAACGGCCTACGGGCTGGCTTCGAGGTTGAAAGTTCCCGTGAAAGATGCTCAGCTCATGATAAACAGATACTTTGAACTCTACCCCTCTGTCAAAGATTACATAAAAAAAGTCATTCAAGAGGCGGAGAAAACGGGAGAAGTGAGAACGCTTTTTGGAAGAAGAAGAGAGGTCCCTCAGCTCAGATCGAGAAACAAGAACATCAGAGCAGAAGGCGAAAGAATAGCCATAAACACCCCTATACAGGGAACTGCAGCGGACATAATTAAAAAGGCGATGATAAACATACATTCAAGGATAAAAGGAATGAAATCTAAGATGATAATGCAGGTGCACGACGAACTCGTCTTTGAAGTCCCGGATTATGAGGTAGAAGAGTTAAAAGCCATAGTTAAAGAAGAGATGGAAAATGCAGTAGAGCTCAACGTTCCACTCAAGGTGGATATAGAGATTTCAGAAACTTACGAATGAACCTGATATAATCACAAAAGAGGTGATTACTTGAGGATAAATCCTCTCGGAGATGGAGATCTCAAGAGTGAAAAGATAGAAGAGAAGAAAAGGGCCAAAAGGAAGAAAAAGAAAGGCGCTTTTGGTGTTGAAGAGCCCGGTTTTTTCGACGTTCTTGAGGATGTCGAACTCAAAGCTCTGGAGGAACGGCTTGCGGAGCTTGTTGATGAGATAGTCGATGCTGGAAACGAACTCTCAAGATCTCCAACGAGAAGAAATCTCGAACGTTACAAAAGAAAAGTAAAGGAATTTCTCCAGTTAGTTGAGAAGAAGCTCTACAAGCTGTCCGGACGGATGGATTTAGAAACTCGAAAACCCAAGCTTCATGTCATCGTTGAGGAAATAAATGAAAAATTGGATGAGCTCACAAAAGCCCTGCTCGAAGCCGAAAGGCCCACCTTGAACTTGGCTGCAAGGGTGGGAGAGATAAACGGGCTTATAATCGATCTTGTGAGATAGGAGGGGGATTCATGGAATACGGCGGAAGCACCAATCCCTTTTTCAGGGGAAGACATTTTATAACTCTTGATGACTTTACAAAAGAGGAAATAGATGTAATGTTAGATACTGCACGCGACCTCAAAATACGCTTCTACAGAGGAGAACCCACACCACTTTTGCTCTACAAAGTCATATTCCTCATATTCTTCGATGAATCCACAAGAACGAGAAACAGCATGCAAGCCGGTATCGCACAGCTTGGAGGACAGGGCATATTCCTCTCACCCGACAAAATGCAGATAGCTCATGGAGAGAGCCCGAGAGACACAGCGATAATCCTCTCTCGCTTCGGGGACGGAATAGGAATACGGCATTGCACTTTTGGCGTTGGAAATAGATATATAAGGGATATCGCTGCAAACTCAAAAGCCCCTGTCATGAACTTGCAGGACGACGTATATCATCCATTCCAAGCACTCGCTGATCTCATGACAATACAAGAAAGGTTTGGAAAAGATCTAAGAGGCTTAAAAGTCACGATAAGCTGGGCATATGCAAAGAGCCATCTCAAGCCGTTATCCGTTCCCCAATCTCAGATATTGCTATTCACGAGATACGGGATGGAGGTTACACTCGCCTATCCTGAGAAATTCGATTTGATGCCAAATATAGTTGAAAAAGCAAAGAAGAATGCCGAAAAGCATGGTGGAAAGCTCAACATAGTACATGACATGGATGAAGCATTCAAAGATGCCGATGTCGTCATTCCGAAGAATTGGGGTGGATTCTTCGTAATGGGAGATGCCGAAAAGCTCCTGAGTATGCCCCCAGAAGAAGCCATGAAAGTGCTCAAAGAAAACGAAAAACTCATATGGGAGGAGACGGAAAAGCACAAAGACTGGATAGCCAACGAGAGAAGAATGAACCTTGCCAAGAAAAACGCGATCTACATGCATGCACTTCCAGCCGACAGGGGAAGGGAAGTCGTTGATTCCGTTATAGACGGCCCGCACTCCGTGGTCTTCGACGAAGCTGAAAATAGACTTCACACGGCAAAAGCCGTGATGGCACTCTTAATGGGCGGAAGAGTGTGAGGTGATTCGAATAAAAAGTGCAAAACTCATTTGGAGTTTCCTTGTACCCATAATTCTCTTGTTCCTTTTAATGCTACTGGGCAGATATTCCACGACTCCTGAGGGTATAGTCCTCAGAAAGCTTTTGGTTTCAGAAAACGGTAAAACGAAATTCATGGAACTTCCAGATTACACCAGAGTCAGAAATCTAACAATCAGAAGCTACAAGGTGTACCTTCAAGGACCATACAAGGGATTCTTAGTGATACCACGTCCCAACGCTCAAGCCATCTGGGTCTACATCGACGGCCTATTGATATTTCAGCGTGGAAGCGAAAGATTGGCCTCCAACATGTGGACCTACACTTTCACTATTCCAGTGGATCTATCCGGTGGTGTACATGAGCTCGTAATAAAACTTCTTGGGGGATACGACATCGGATTCATGTCTCCC
This sequence comes from Thermotogaceae bacterium, assembly GCA_026993805.1. Lineage (GTDB taxonomy): Bacteria > Thermotogota > Thermotogae > Thermotogales > Thermotogaceae > JALWSA01. The sequence goes on from JALWSA010000068.1 coordinate 2,663, forward strand.
CCATTTCTCTCGGAAAATCCTTGGACAAAGGTGAGCGTTTCAAACGTGCTTTTCAGCCACTTCTACAATATTGCAATGGGAATAGCTTTGGGATTTTTCATATTGCTGATGATATTGGGAATGTCTTTGAAATACAACAGAAACGTCTACATATATATGTCCATATCAGCTCTATTCACGGCTATGTATATGTCGGACTTCGTCTATCGCGAATTCTCTGGCACCCTCTTTACATACCTGGGAATGAAGAGGGCTTTTTACTCATTTACTTACTTGGCCATTGCATTCCTATACGGCGGAATGGAGAGGAGGGTAAAAAAGAGCAACTTATTCCCTTATTATCTAACAGCCTCATTGATAATCTCTGCCATTATACTCGCATCACCTTCTTTCCACTTCGCCAGGGAATTTCATTTAAAAGCCCTCTTATTTCTCCTTGTCATGCTGGTATCCACTATATGGGTCGCATTTCTAACCCACGATGAAAGATACATATGGCCATTTTTCTTCTTGGGATTGGTAATAGCACATGACGTGATAGCTTTGATATTCGACTTGAAGGATCCATTAATTCTCGGATATGGAGTCGTCATTACCGGAATAGCACTGAGCATTATTCTTGTCGAAGATTACAGAAGCCTCTTCTCATCGATGGTCAAAAGCTACGAGAGATCCATCACAGATCACCTGACTGGCGCCTACAGCCGTGGCTATCTCAACGAAATAAAAACCGATCCAAACACGAGTATCGTCTTCATAGATCTGGATAACTTCAAGAAACTAAACGATGAAAAAGGCCACGATTATGGAGACAAGATTCTCAGAGCATTGGTAGACACGGCAAAAGAAAGTATTAGGAAGAGCGATGCGATTGTGAGGTACGGCGGAGATGAGTTCGTTTTAATCCTTAGGAACTGTTCCGAAGAAAATGCAGAAGAGGTTGCAAAGAGAATACTCGAAGACTTCAAAAGAGAGACCGGTGAGGAGTTTTCCTATGGTATATCCAGCTGTTCTACCAGCCTGAAAGATGCTTTGATAGAAGCGGATGATAAGATGTATGAAATGAAAAGAAAAAAGGGTGTGCTATCATAACGGAGAAGAAAAGAGAAGATGAGGGGGGATGATGGTGAAGCATCCTGTGGTCAAAGAAACCGAAGAGAGAATGAAGAAAACCCTGAGCGCCGTAGAGGACGAGTTTAAGAAGATGAGGACGGGAAGACCTTCCCCGGCTGTTTTGGAAGAGATCAAGGTAGATTATTACGGCACTCCAACTCCGATAAATCAGCTCGCAACGGTGAGCGTTTCTGAGGAAAGAACCCTTCTTATAAAGCCTTGGGATAAATCCGTTATCAACTCGATAGAAAAGGCCATAATGGCTTCGGACCTCGGATTGAATCCTCAAAGCGATGGCAACGTGATAAGGCTCGTATTCCCAACTCCTACGACCGAGCAGAGAGAAAAGTGGGTGAAAAAGGCCAAGGAAATCGCTGAAAATGGAAAGGTAGCAATAAGAAATATAAGGAGAGATTCTATGAAAAAGGTAAAAGAGATGAAAAACGATGGAGAACTGCCTGCAGATGACGCCAAAAGACTCGAGGACGAGATACAAAAGCTGACGGATAATTACATCGAGAAAATCGATGAAGCGTTTGAAAAGAAGAAAAAGGAGATAATGGAATTCTGATGCACGTAGCCATCATAATGGACGGAAATGGGAGATGGGCTAAAAAAAGAGGTCTGCCAAGGATAGAAGGCCACAGAAGAGGAGCAGAAAAAGTGGAGAAAGTTGTGGAATGGGCCTCAGACTTGGGAATAGACTACCTAACGCTCTATGCATTCTCCACAGAGAATTGGAGAAGACCCTGGGAAGAAGTCAATTTCCTTTTCAAACTCTTCGTGGAATTCATGAAGAAGAAAGTCCAAAGAATGAAAAAAGAAGGCGTGAGGATAAGGATAATGGGCCGAAGGGAAGGACTTCCGGATGAAGTTTTGGATGTATGGAACTGGGTGGAAGAAGAGACGAAAGATGGCAGAAAGATAACAGTGGTAATAGCTTTGAACTACGGTGGTAGAGCTGAGATATTAGATGCGGTTAGAAGAATCGTTAAAGATGGCAGAAAAATCGAAAGTGAGGAAGATTTCAGGGAATACCTTTACATTCCAGATCTACCAGATCCAGACCTGGTGATAAGGACATCTGGAGAGATGCGGATAAGCAATTTTCTGCTATGGCAAATAGCTTACTCGGAACTCGTATTCTTGGATAAATACTGGCCGGATTTTGAAAAAGAAGATCTGGAGAAAGCTCTTGAGGATTTTTCTCGTCGTGAGAGGAGATTTGGGGGGATAAGATGAAAAAAGAAACAAAGGTCAGGATAATCTCTGCACTGGCAATTGCACCTTTTGTTGTTGCTTGCTTTGTATCTTACGAAAGCCTCGTAGGTCTCGTATCCGCCATAGTAGTCCTTTCAAGCTATGAGCTCCTTCTCTTTTCTCTCAAAGGAAGAACGCGGGCATACATAGCGTATCTAACGGCTCTCTCAGCACTTTTTCCTGTGATATATGGACTCTTTCTCTTCGAAGCCCCCCACATGGTTTTGATAACTCTATTTCTCATAGGAGTCATAAGTATAATGATAAGATCGAAAACCCCTGAAGAAGCCCACGAAGAATACGCAGCATTTTTCACATCTCTGCTCTATGTAGCATTGGGACTCTCCTTCTTCCTCCCCATTTACAAGGACTTCGGTGGTGGCGTAGCCTTGCTCGCCTTAACAGGGGTTTGGGCATTCGACTCTTTCGCGTATTTCGTTGGCTTGAAATACGGAAGGATAAAAATATTCAAGAAATACACGAGAAAATCCTTGGAAGGAGTAATAGGAGGGTTCCTGGGTACCTTCCTATATTCGATAATCTTCAACCTCATCTTATCCCTCATGCACATAAGGCATCTAAGCGTTATGGAATCTTTGATATTTTCTTTGATCGTATCCGTTATGGACACATTCGGTGACGTCTTCGAATCCTCGCTCAAGAGAAAAGCAGGCGTCAAGGACTCGGGTGTTATAATGCCGGGTCATGGCGGAATGCTCGATAGGATAGATGGACTCCTCTTCAGCACACCCGTTTTTTACATGGTATTAAAGCTCATCGGAGGATGAAAGCTTGATAGTCGCCTTCGACACCTCCACCAAAAAGATCACCATAGCACTGAAAAAAGATCACTCTATATATACAATCACCTACTCGGGCAAAGAAAAGCACGCTGTAAAGCTTGCCCCTATTTTCTATCATCTCCTCAAAAGCGCTGGTACGTCATTAAACGAAACAGAGCTCATAGGCTTGGGAATAGGTCCCGGATCGCTGACCGGTCTCCGCATAGGAATAGGTTTTGCGCTCGGCGTTGCTTCAACGCTCGGAATAAAAATCGTCCCGCTCAACTCCCTCCATCTGATAGCGAAGAACATCGCCTGGGATGGCGAGATAGTCGTCGTGAGAAAAGCCCGCCAGGGCTGGGTTTACTTTCAAATCTTTTCAAAAGATCACTTGCCCCTTAGCGAACCATTGGTTATGAGTGTCCGAAACGCTGGGGAAAAGATAAAACAGCTCTCGAATCCCATCCTCGTCGGGGATGGAAAAGAGCTCTTTCAAGGCGCAAGAGCTTCACACCATCTTGACTTTCCCATCCCAGAGGTTTTAATAGATGCCACACTGGAACACGCTGAAGAAGCCTCCCAGTTCTTCGAGATCGAGCCACTTTACCTCCAAAAATCTATAGCCGAGATAAACTGGGAAAGGAGGAGAAGAGATGAAAAAGGAGTTTAGCTACGGTAGAATCTTTGTTTTAGGCCTTGGATTTTTCGGAATATCCATAATTTGGTCCATATACAACGCATATGTCCCCATTTTTCTAAAGTACTTTTATCTTTCATCAACGGTAATAGGTTTTATAATGACGATCGACAACATCTTTGCCATCATCATGCTCCCGTACATAGGTGCCCTTAGCGACCAGACAAGAACACGCCTTGGAAGAAGAATGCCCTACATCCTTGCTGGAGCACCGATAGCCGCCCTCTTCTTCTCAACCATCCCACTCTTTTGGATGAAGGTGAAAGACCTTTACAATCCATCTGGAGTTCCCGAAAGCGTCCTCTCACAGATAACAGGCTACCTTCCCTGGATGATGCTCACAATCATAATAATGAACTTTGCGATGGCGCTCTTCCGCTCACCCGTAATAGCCCTTATGCCGGACATAACACCCTCCAAATACAGGAGCCAGGCAAACGGCATCGTTAACTTAATGGGTGGTTTGGGAGCTCTCATGGTCTATTTTGTTGGAAAAGTGATCTACGACAAAAGCCCCCTTCTTCTCTTCGTCCTCGGAGCCCTCATAATGCTTGGAGCGAACCTTGCGGTCGTTCTTTTCATAAAAGAACCTGAAGAGTACAGAAAACCCTCGAAGACCTCGAAAGTGGACTTCTCGTTCAAAAGAAGTTTCTCAGAGCTCCTTGAAAACCTCAAAGATGTTTTCTCGTCAAAGGAAAAATCTTTACTCGCGATGCTCCTTGCCATATTACTCTGGTTCATAGCCTTCAACTCCATAGAAACCTTCTTCACGAGCTACGCCAAGTTCTACTTGGGTATAAAAGAGAGCACGGGAGCTCTCATTCTTGGATTCTTCTCGCTCTCCTTCATGATCTTTTCCATACCAGCTGGCTTTATCGGCGCCAAGATAGGAAGAAGAAAGAGCATGACGATAGGACTCATCATAGTGGCCCTGATGGTCCTTGCCGCTCTGACGTTCAAGAGTGTCCTTGCCTTGATGATCCTCTTCCTCGTCGGAGGGTTCGGATGGGCTATGGTCAATGTTAACTCCCTTCCCACCGTTGTCGACATGACATCCGATGAGAAGGTTGGGGGATACACGGGCCTTTATTACTTCTTTTCAATGGCTGCAAACATCATAGCCCCGCCACTTTCAGGATTTTTCATAGACAAAACAGGTTATCCATCACTGATGATATTCGCTGCCGTCTTCTTCTTCGCGGCGATGATAGCTTTGAGATTCGTAAGAAGAGGAGATGTGGTATGAAAGCCCGGCAAGTGCCGGGCTTTTTTCATACGGGATAGGCACCGTCAAAACTTTCCATCACCGAAGTGTCCAAATTTATCTTCTGCAAATAGCGTTTTTCGAGGAAAGCTTTTCCGATGTTTCCAAGTATCACGTATATTAGAAGATCTTCATCACTCTCGGCGATAACACCTATCTCTCTTCTCGCCTTCTCAAGCTCCGGTTCCAAAAGATCTGCCGGTCTGCAGTCTATAGGCCTTTCACTTCTCAAAACCTTCTCTCTGAGTTCCTCATCCACAGGTGCTGGCGGCCTTCCGTACATACCCAAGAAGTACTTCTTAACTTCGTTGGTAGTTTTGGCATACCTTTGGCCCGTCATGACATTAAGCACTGCTTGGACACCTACTATTTGGCTGACCGGAGTCACGAGTGGGGGGTATCCGAGTTCTTTCCTGACCTTAGGTATCTCTTTCAACACCTCGGGAAGCTTGTCGAGCATTCCCTGCTCTGAGAGCTGCTTTATCAGATTTGAGTACATGCCTCCCGGAACCTGCGATGAGAGTATCCTGTAATCCACATAGCGCATATTCACATCGTGCTCCCTGTGTCTCTCTCTAACGGCTTTGAAATGGGAGACCAAGAACGACACCCTATCCCAGTCAAGCGGTGGGAGATTTTTATATTCGCTCAAAGAGTAATAGACCGCTTCAAATGGCGGCTGAGAAGTCCCAGAAGCAAATGGTGAGATAGCCGTATCCAGAACATCTGCTCCTGCTTCCGCAGCAGCCAGAAGCGCCATAGTGCATAGTCCTGCCGTGCAGTGAGTGTGAACCTGAACTGGAAGTGAGAACTTCTCTTTGAGCTCTTTGACGAGTTCATAGGCCATCTTTGGAGTAAGGAGCCCCGCCATGTCTTTTATGCAAATCGAATCGACTCCAAGCTCGACGAGCTGGCGCGCAAATTCGAGGTAATACTCTACTGTATGCACAGGACTTACCGTGTAAGATATCGCCCCCTGAACATGTGCTCCCACACTCTTTGCAACCTCGATGCTTTTCTGAAGGTTTCTCACATCGTTGAGGGCATCGAATACCCTGAATCTATCAACTCCGTTTTTGTGTGCAAGCTTCACGAAAAGTTCCACGACATCGTCCGCGTAGTGTCTGTAGGCAACGAGGTTCTGTCCCCTCAAAAGCATCTGTGTGGGAGTTTTCTTCAGCCTCTCTTTTATCTCCCTGAGCCTCTCCCATGGATCCTCGTTGAGGTACCTCACGCACACATCAAAAGTCGCCCCGCCCCACACTTCCATAGCTTCAAACCCCATCTCGTCCATAACCTCGAGAGCGGGAAGCATATCGTCTGTCGTCATTCTCGTTGCTATCAAAGATTGATGCCCATCCCTCAACGTTGTATCCATGAACATAAGCATCACTCCCTTGATAATTGCATCGTGCACAAAACTTGGGGCTATTGTAAAACCAAAACGCGGAAATTGTAAAGCGGAAAAATTCAGACGCTTTATATCACAAAAATCGCAATCTCCGGTACTTAATATGTGAAAAATATCTCAAATAATACTCATCATATAAAATCCCCGCCATTCAGGCGGGGCTGGCAGGGCCGGAGGGACTCGAACCCCCAACCACCGATTTTGGAGACCGGCGCTCTACCATTTGAGCTACGGCCCTACCTTTGGTGGTGGGGGGAGGATTTGAACCTCCGAAGGCATTCTGCCAGCGGATTTACAGTCCGCCCCCTTTGGCCACTCGGGCACCCCACCACTTCACCGCGAAGGATATTATGTCATAGACTCCTAATGTAGGTCAACCATTGCCACAAAAGATCTCCAACTATGTTACTACAATTGATTTAAAATCCAAAGATCGTGGTACAATTTTTCTGCTTATTTTCTAAAGATTCAATTTATGAGTTTCGCCATTGCATAAGGCTTGGGAGGTAAACCACATGTCTCTAATAAAGAAAATGAGGGAAGAAGCTCGAAAAATCATCGACTACGCTATAAAAAAGGTTCTGCCCGACAACGCCGTAAGAGAAGAGCTCGAGAAGGTTGAACTAAATGATGTTTATGTTGTGGCCATTGGAAAAGCCGCATGGAGAATGGCATACGCTGCGGCTGAAATCCTGAAAGACCGCATTCGCATGGGCATTGTCATAACGAAATACGGTCACAGCGAGGGAGAAATCGAAAAATTCAGGATATACGAAGCCGGTCATCCACTCCCGGATGAGAACACCATAAAAGCCACCAAAGAGGTTCTGAAAATGGTCTCTGGACTCACGGAGAACGACACTGTGCTCTTTCTCGTCTCCGGGGGAGGATCAGCACTTTTCGAAAAACCGTTAGACGGTGTAACCATCGATGACATAATAGAAATCTCCGACAAACTCATGAAAGCCGGCGCAAACATCTGCGAATTGAATACGGTTCGTAAACATCTCTCACGAGTTAAGGGTGGGCGCTTCGCTCAGCACGTGGCGCCCGCCCATCTTGAAGTTTTGGTACTCTCCGACGTCCTCGGCGACAAACTGGACATGATTGCATCAGGTCCGGCGTATCCTGATTCCACAACATCGGAAGACGCGTTAGCCATTCTCGAAAGGTACGGAATAGACGTGAGTGAAAACATAAAGCGGGCGATTATGATTGAAACACCAAAAAGAGTCACCAATGCAACACACAGAATCGTTGGAAACGTGGAAAAGGCTTGCCAAGCTGCCGCAGCAATAGCGCAAGAATTCGGTTACAACCCCACAATTCTCACAACGACACTCCACGGTGAAGCATCTGAAGCCGCAAAATTCATAGCTTCGATGGCTTTAGAAGTGGAAAAACACAATAGACCCATTGGAAAACCGGCAGCTTTGATATTCGGTGGGGAAACGACTGTTCATGTACGAGGAAACGGAGTAGGAGGAAGAAACCAGGAACTCGCCCTTGCTGCGGCAATAGAGATTCAAGGAATGGAGAACATCGTTATAGCATCCGTTGGAACAGACGGGACAGATGGACCCACGGATGCAGCTGGAGGAATCGTAGACGGTTTCACTGTAGATCGAATGAGAGAAAAGGGCATAGAACCCTTGAAATACCTCGAAAACAACGACTCTTACAACGCCTTGAAAGTGTCGGGAGATCTGCTAATCACCGGTCCCACTGGAACTAATGTGAACGACATAGTTTTGGTTCTTGTCCGTGAAAAACAGAGATAAAATCAACGGTTTTGAATCATCAAACACCTTGGGCTTGACACGTTTGTGAAAGTTGTGCTACCATAGCCAAAACTATTGAAAACCCGGCGGAGGTTGCCTCCGAGATGAGTAACCCTTCTCTTCACGGGGGAATTGGGGAAGGGTGAAAGGCGAGGAGGCCGAAGGGTGCAGGGAATCCCCCTACCCTGCATGCCTGGGGGCATGGGGAATACCCATGTCACTGTCACGGAAAAAGGAGGTCCCTTTTTCCGTGGAGAGCCGTCCGGGGCTGATTGGAAGCACAAAATCAGCTCGGGGCGCTTTCCATGGAAAGGGAAGCGCCCCTAAATTTTTATTAAAAGGAGGTGGATTTATGTTCAGAAGGATCATGGTCTTTGTCTTGCTGGCAGCAGCCGTTATTTCGATGGCAGATTTGCTGGACGAGATACGCTCAAGAGGAGTGCTAAGAGTCGGACAGGATGCGGGGTACATGCCGCTTTACGGGAGCGACGAGAGTGGAAATAGGATAGGCTTTGAAGTGGATCTTGCAAGAAAAATGGCAGAGATTTTGGGCGTGAAGCTTCAGTTCGTAATAGTCAATTGGGACGGCATAATCCCTGCGCTGATCTCCGGAAAATTCGACATAATCTTCTCCGGAATGACGATCACACCAGAAAGGGCTCTGAGGGTAGACTTCACGGATCCATATCTAACGGTAGGCCAAACAGTGCTCTACAACACAAGAAGGTTCTCATCGCCTCCAAGCTACGAAGATCTCAGAAACATGAAGGGGCTCCGGGTTACGGTTCAGCTTGGAACAACTGGTGATGAGGCAGCAAAAAGACTCTTCCCCAACGCCCAGATCCTCAGATTCGACACAATGGACGAGGCGGCGTATCAGGTTGCAAGCGGCAAAGCCGATATCATGGTTGTTGATTCTATATACGCAAGATACATGGCGAACAAATACAGCAACCTCAGCGTCACCGGAGAGCTTCTCACAAGGGAAAACCTTGGCATCGCCGTCAGAAGGGGAAATCTGGAATTCCTCCACTGGCTTAACACATTCATAAGATGGGCGAGGACGAGTGGACTCATAGAAGAGCTGAAAGAGAAATGGGGGGTTGAGGCTGAATAAAAGAGGGCGGCACCAGATGTGCCGCCAACGGAAAGGGGACGGATATCATGACGAAGGGCGGACTTGCAGAAGATATTTTAACATCTCAACTGCTCAAAGAGAATAAAAATGAAAAACTCAAAAGACTTTTCAGAAGAAGTCTCACATTTGTGGTAATAGTTCTGCTTGGAGCTTTGATTTACCTTTCCATAGCCAAAGTCTATCCTTTCAACTGGACAACTGTCTTGAGATACAGAAGACTCTTTATCACAGGAATACTTGTAACGCTGAAACTGAGCGCAGCATCTATGGGTATCTCTTTGGGCCTTGGACTCGTCTTCGCCGTTATGAGAACATCGAAGATGGAACTTTTAAACGAAATAGCAAGTCTCTATGTATGGGTTTTCAGGAACATGCCCCTCCTCGTCGTGATACTCCTTACCTATTACGGTGTGGGAAACATCCTGGATCTTTCAAGATTCTGGGCAGCTGTTTTTGCGCTATCAGCGTTCGAAGGAGCCTATATGACAGAGATAATAAGATCGGGAATAGAAGCTGTAGATAGCGGCGAGATAGAAGCTGCAAGGTCTCTGGGAATGAGTGATTTTCAAATATTCTCTTCCATAGTTTTCCTGCAGGCAATCAGGATATCCCTACCCCCCTTAATAGGTCAGATGATAAGCCTCGTTAAAGACAGCTCTCTGGCATCTGTCATAGCCCTAAATGAACTCACAATGATAGGAAGGCAGGTAGGAACAAGCTCCTTTGCAACGTTCGAGAGCTACATAACCGTCGCGGTTATATACCTTCTCATGACCTCCGTTTTGTCCTATCTCGGCAGGTTTCTGGAAAGGAGGCTGATGCTGCCATGAACAGCGTGATCAGTCTTCGCGGGGTGGTTAAAACTTTTGGTTCTTTAAGAGCTTTGAATGGCGTGGATTTAGATGTCAGAAGCGGCGAGATACTCACGATACTTGGGCCATCCGGTGCGGGAAAATCCACACTTTTAAGGATCATGAACATGCTTATAAAACCTGATATGGGACAGGTGATATTCGAAGGCAAGAACTTGGGCAGTTTAACGAAAAAGGAATTGAGGCATGTCAGATCAAGAATTGGTTTTGTGTTCCAACATTTCAACCTTTTCTCCCATCTAACAGCGCTCGATAACGTCGCGATCGGACTCGTGAAGGTCAAGGGAATGAAATGGCAGAGCGCACGGGAAATCGCTATGGAGTATTTAGAAAAAGTAGATCTCGCGGACAAAGCCAGAAACTATCCCTCCCAGCTCTCGGGCGGGCAAAAACAAAGGGTGGCAATAGCAAGAGCTCTCGCTATGGAGCCTGACATAATCCTTTTCGATGAGCCTACATCCGCCCTCGATCCGTCTTTGGTTGGCGAAGTCCTGCGGGTGATGAAGCGCCTGGCCGCAGAAGGAAGGACGATGGTCGTTGTTACCCACGAAATAGGATTTGCAAGGGGAGTTGCGACGCGAATCGTTTACATGGAAAAGGGTAAGGTGGTAGAAGAAGCAGATCCCGAGGTCTTCTTCACCTCACCTGCAGCTGCGGGGGCTCAGAAATTCCTTCGCTCAATAATGGAAAACGCCGTCTGAGAAATCTTGGTCAGGGGGTGAACAATAATGAGAAGGTTTGTGATCTTCTCATTGGCTGTTTTGCTGTCAATCCTCGCCATTGGAAACGCACTCGATGAGATAAGAAAAAGAGGGGTTTTGAGAGTAGGACAGGGTGCGGGAGCCTACATTCCCCTTCACATGACCACACCGGAAGGTGACAGGGTGGGCTTCAACGTGGACCTTGCAAAAGCGATAGCGAATGCCCTTGGAGTCAAACTTGAGCTTGTACTCGTTAAATGGGAAGGGATAATACCCGCACTCGTCTCTGGAGATTTCGACATGATAATTTCCGGAATGACGATTACTCCAGAGAGAGCCTTAAAAGTTGATTTCTCCATTCCATATCTAACCATAGGTCAGACCGTTCTCTACAGTCCGAGGAGATTTGACCATCCACCAACATATGAAGAGCTCAAAAAGATCAAGGGATTGAAGATAACGGTGGAGCTTGGGACAACGGGAGAATTTGCCGCAAGAAGAATGTTCCCAGATGCCGAGATACTCACATACGATGACCTTGACGAAGCGGCCTTTCAGGTCGCGAGGGGAAAGGCAGACATAATGGTCGTTGATTCGATATACGCTATAGCCATGGCAAAGAAATACCCCTCACTTGAATGCACAGGTGAGCTCCTCACCAGGGAAGATCTTGGCATCGCCGTAAGAAAAGGCAAGCTTGAGCTTCTTCACTGGCTCAATACATTCCTCAGATGGGCAAGAACAAGCGGGCTCATAGACAGGCTCAAAGAGAAATGGGGAGTGGAGGCCGAATAGCTCAGCCTCTTCCCCAAGACCTTTTTTCCTGATCCCCATGTGCATTCCGGAAGGCCTGAAGGCTCTTTTTGTACTCCCGCGATTTGATCACAGCATCCTTAAATTCATCCATCATGTTCTTTATCTTTTCCATCCTCTCTTCGTCTCTCTTTAAAAGCTCCTCTGCCAGCTCCGCTGGCAGATTTCCCATTTCCTTCAAAACCTTCTCGCGCTCATCCAAAAGCTCTGCAACTCTTTTGAAATCCCCTTCCTCTATTGCTTCGTCTATCATCTTTTCTATTTCTTCTAACCTCATCATTCCACCTCCAAGATGTTTCCATACCTCAGAAGCTCACATCCCCTCTCCCTCAAAACCCTCAAAAGCTCATATGGCGGCAGATCCGTTTCTATCTCAAGTATCTCACCGCTCTTAGAAACTATTTCGAAGCCATCACACTCACCCTTTACAAAAACGCCTCCCCTCCTCCTCTCAAGAATGACAACCGCAACCAAAAGCTTGTCGTGACTCAAAGAGACATGGGCATAGTTGAAAACGGGGTAAAAATCCTTCAGAATCTTCATCACAGGTCTTCCGGATTCCAAGCTCAAAAACTCCACGCTTTTAAAAGAATGCCCGTTTATCCCGGTTCCCAGCGCCTTGAAAAATGCCTCCTTTAAAGCGAACCTCCCTGCTATGTACTCTTTTCTTCTCTGCGGCTTCATTCGCTCCATCTGCTCGATTTCCGCTTCGGTCAGAACTTTTTTAGATATCTTTTCCTCAACCCTTGAAATATCCACTATATCAACGCCGATTCCAACTATCAAAAAGCCCCACCTCCAAGTATCGGAGCTTCCACAACAAGACCGCTCTTTCCGTTCTTTCTGCCCCTTATCGCAACGAGCTCTGCCCTGTCTTTCGGATGGAAAAAGACCATTTTCTTCACCTCTAAACTCTTCGCTCTGAGCTCGTAAATCCAGTCAATGAGGTTTTCAGGAGAGAGAACGAAAACGAATTCTCCGCCGTTTTTAAGAGACCAAAACGTAGCTTCAACAAAAGCCCTCATAACTTCCTCATCTATACTTCTTTCAAGTTTTCTTCCTGGATCCGGGCTCGCCGGCTTTTTCGAGTGATGCGGCGGATTTGATATCACCATGTCAAAACTCTCGGCCTTCACAGCATCCTTTACATCCCTCACATCGCAGCACTCAAACCTCACAAGATCTTCCACCCCGTTCATGCGTGCTATGTCTTCGGCAGCCTTCACGAGATCGCACCTTATGTCTATCCCAAAAACCTTCCTGCCGTAGAGCTTGGCAACGGCGATGGAAACCACGCCCCATCCACTTCCGAGTTCAAGAACCGTTCGTGCAGAGGCTTTCGGCTTTGAAAAATTCAGAAGCAAAGCGGTGGCGTGCGTTGTCTTTACATCGTATCCCCCTGTCTCAACTGTTCTTAACACTTCCGTAAAGTCCACAACCCATCACCCACTCTGCAATAATATCATCGACGCAGAAATGCTGTGTTAAAATCTACACACAAGAGGTGATGGAATTGGATCTCATAAGAATGCTTCTTTTAGACGCCGAATGCAAAAAGCTGAATTGCACGATCGAGACTTTCAATCCGGGTGATTTCATAAGAAGCGCCGGGGATGAGTTTTCTGACCTCATGGTTCTCAGAAAAGGAACGGTGGCCATTGAAAGTGTCGGAAGAAGCGGGAGAGTTCTTGAGGTTGACAGGTTCGATGCCCCGGAGCTCATTTTCCCATGTGTTACTTTCTCTGATGAACCCGTATTGGATGTTGATTTAATAGCCGCAACTGAAGTGGAAATACTTCTAATAAGAAGAGATGTATTCTTCGACTACCTCTGGGAAGACAAAGAAAGAGCAATAAGCTTCTTTGGATATCTTGGAAAGCAGTTCTCGAGGATAGTAAGACGCCTTTCAGACGTTATCTTGAGCGATCTCAGGGAGAAAGTGGCAAATTACATCCTGCAGCTGCGGGAAGTACAGGGATCGGATGAGGTTACAATGCCACACACACGGGAAGAACTCGCAAGACGGTTTGGAGCAACCAGGCCTTCGATATCCCGTGTCTTTTCTGGCCTTTCCGAAGAGGGAATAATCCAGATCAGAAGGAGCAAGGTAAAGATCTTGGACTTCGACGCCCTCAGAGCCATCGCGGAAGGAGAGGGATCATAGAACTATCACGCGCTTTTTGAAATCCCTCTCACCATCCCTCTGGCCCGGATCGGGAAATAGGAGCGTATGCACCATCGTAGCCTTGATGTCCATATCGAACATCCACAAAAAGAGCGAGTCGTCCACCTCATGACGCTCTTCGTCCAATTCTTCTAAAGCTTTTTTATAAAGAGAAGGGGTCGTGATTATTGGAACCTTCGCCACTCTCTTTGCCATGGAAAGAAATTTTCTGCCTTTTTCCGTGAATCCAAGGACCCTTATGTACTGTGGACCAAGCTTGTTGGCTTTGTCCATCATGCCAGGCTTTATACCGAATAGAGCATAAAGCATAAGCCGCCTTATCCTGCTGAAAGTGAATCTCTTCGCTTTAACCGCTTCTACGAACTCTCTTAGGGTGCCGGCTCTTTTCGCGGAATCCCAGAATCTTTTGTCGAGCCCCTCCGTGAAACCGTATATCTCCTCGAAATCTTCCCTGTTCATAAGCCGAAACCTCGCCAAGAATACTCTTTCCATATCTTCCCAAAAAACAGGTGCTCTGCCTTCTCCCATTTCCCTTTCGATTATCCAAAAGCTCTCTTCGGGAACGGCTTCTTTCACCAGTTCCATCGCTCTTTCCCTTACGAGCTTTCTTATCGAAGTGGCGCTTGAGAATCTCCCCCTGAAATGCTCATCCGTGTAGCTCGCCCCAACTCTCTTTATCGCATGAAATCTTATATCTGATCCATACCTAAATATCGCCCTCACATACTCTACACCCAAGATATCGTTGGACCGTTCAATGTTTTTGACTCTTTCTGGATTGAGCGTACCTTCTTCCCTGAAATACTCCACCAAGGCCTCTTTCCTTGCGTTTGGAAAAGACAGACCCTTTTTCAGCTTCACATGGAGTATCTCCTGATAGCGCCATGGCTGCTCATGGAGCACCTTCGCAACCTTGATTAGAAACTCTTCGTCGGCCGATTCAGAGCCAAAGACAATGTCCGTCACCAGGCCAAGCTTGTGCAAAACCCCGACCGCGCCGAATGCAAATCCTCCAGCATCTTGCGTCGCGTAAACGAATGGAAGTTCAACGACAACATCGACGCCATGACGGAGAGCTATCTCGGCTCTCGAAAACTTGTCTATGATGGCAGGTTCCCCTCTTTGGGTAAAATTCCCACTCATAACGGCAATTGTAAAATCCGCTCCTATCAGCTCTTTGGCTTTCTCCAAATGGTACAAATGCCCGTTATGAAAGGGATTGTACTCAACGACAACACCTAAAACCTTCAACTTATCACCCCTTAGCAGTACAGGGCAGTCATCGACAAGATGAGAAGATTTAAAAAGCCGCCCGGCGGCGGCTCATCCTTCCATTATCTTGACGTAAACCTTCCTTGTTCTCGGACCATCGTACTCACAAAAGAATATCCCTTGCCATGTGCCGAGAACGAGTTCCCCTCCCTGAATGATGAGAGTTATGGAAGGAGCGACTAAAGTACTCTTTATATGAGAGTCCGCGTTACCCTCAGCGTGCTTGTAGCCAGCTCCGTGGGGAACGAGCTTGTTTAAAAAGTCGGTAATGTCATGAGCCACGGCGGGATCGGCGTTCTCGTTAATCGTAATGGCAGCTGTCGTGTGAGGTGTGTAGAGGACACATATTCCCTCTTTCACACCCGCCTTTTTCACGATCTCCTTCACCTTCGACGTAATCTCCACCATCTCGTTTCTGGAATGCGTGGTTACAGTTATGGTTTCGAGCATCCACACATACCTCCTTTCATCTTAATGACACATTGGTAATGATTATCACATGGCCTTCTCCTTCTTCAAGCTCGACTTTCACCTTGTCCTTGTCCACATTGAAAGTCTCAACGGCCCAGCTCACAACTCTCTTCTTTAAAGCTTCACTTCCCCCTTTTACCCCCGCAAACACATGGCCTTCTTTTTCCATTTTTCTTCTGACAGCAACAAGAGTTTGAACCCTTTTACGAGCTTCTTCTCTGCTCTTTTTCTTACCGAATATCCAAAAATTCATCTTCCCTCACCCCGCTTACGGGAGAAAAAACCTTTGAAAATCCCGAAGATTCCCCCGCTCTCAGCCACTTTTATGTCCTCTTCTATGGGAACCCTTTCTCCTTTGATTCTACGCGCTATGTTCTCGAAATTCCTCGAAAGTGAAGCTCCATTAAGCACAACCGGAATTCCTTTGTTCGTTGCAATTATCACTTCTTCTGAATCCGGGATGACACCGATTATATCCAGGGCGAGGGTTGTCTCTATATCTTCTTTCGTTAGCATATCACCCCTTTTGACCATCTTTGGCTTTATCCGGTTCACAACCACTTTTATCTTTTCATCTGGATATCCGAAATTCTCCAAAAGGCCTATCACTCTGTCGGCATCCGAAATGGAAGGAACTTCCGGTGTAGTAACAACGAGAGCGACTTCCGCCGGAGCCACAGCATTTCTAAATCCCCTCTCAATTCCAGCTGGAGAGTCGATTATTATGTAATCAAATTCCTTCTCAAGATCGCTAACGATTCTCTTCATGTCATCTGGAGAAACCATTTCTTTTGTCGCGATTTGAGAAGCGGGGAGAAGATAGAGATTTCTCAGGATCTTGTGGCGTACCAAAGCCTCCTTTGCACTTACTGCCCCGTTCACAACATCTATGATCGTATAGACAATTCTGTTTTCAAGTCCCAAAACAACATCCAAATTCTTCAGACCTATATCTGCGTCGATGAGACAGACCTTTTCACCCATCTGCGCCAGCGCGCACCCAACATTGGCAGCAATGGTTGTCTTACCCACTCCTCCTTTACCGGAGGTTATTACCAAAGTCTTTGCCACAAAATCCCTCCTTCCTCCCCCATCTTCAGTTATGTTAACATAAAAGCGATGGATTTGTTAAAAGATTTTCCCATACCCATACTTCATATGACGCACAAGTTAGCAGATCCAGACAGCTTCGCCGGAGTATTTTGGGGCAAAAAGATCTTCGGTGGATGCACTCTCGTGCATGATCCCGACACCGCAACCAAGAACCTCATGGAGCGACTCCGCTTTAAAAGCATACCATGCAGAAGCTTTAAAATGGCCTTCGCATACGATGTGGATAGGGAAGAAAGGCTACCATGCCATCCCGAAAGGCTCGTTGTCTTCGATCACCATGTGAAAAACTCCATAGAATGCGAGCGGAAGTTCCACAGAGTCAGAGCATCTCTTTCCATGAACCTCTACGACATATCTAAGGACTGCGGATTTAAACTGGACGAAGATGTGCTTTTGGCCTTTGCCGCCGCTCTTGCAACTGACACGGCTTTTTTGAGAACAGCTGGCTCTGAAGAACTCACCTATCTCGGAAAATTCTTAGGGAGAAGGAAAATGGAGGATGTCTTTGAAGTCGTCCTTGGAAACAGAATAGAGCTCAAAACTTTCATAAAAGATTTGGAAGGCATTGAAGTATCCAATGGAATATGCTACGGGCGCTTTTCCCGTGATGATCACTTCATATTCTTCGCGGATTCTTTGATGTACTCCCTGGGATGCAAAACGGTTGTGGGGCTGCTCGAGTGGGGGATATGGGTTTTCACAAGAAAGAAGGATGTGCAGCATGTATTCTCAAAGCTCAAGGAACTCGACCGGCTTGGATACGAGAGAAGAGTGGGAAAAATCTATGGATTGAAGGATCTGGATTTGATCAAAGAACTACTGAGTCAAAACCGCCGCTGAGAATTTCTCTCACGTACTCTTCCTGCTTTTTGAACATCTCATCCGCTCTCTCAGTGGAAAACTCGTGGTCATAGCCGCAAAGATGGAGCGCGGCATGAACGAGAGTTATCACCATCTGCTCGTTAAAAGATTTTCCGTTTCTCTCTGCCTCCTTTTTCACATATTCGGGGCAGATGATCACCTCACCGTAGATTTCATCGTCGTCGTAAACGAATGTAAGAACGTCTGTAGGACCATTGCCTTTTCTGTAAGCCTCGTTGATCTGGGAGATGACCGTCTCATCAACGAAAGCTACCGAAACATCCTTTGGATACCCTTCCCTGTCCAAAACATACTCCAGCATCTTTTCAACCACATCCAAATTCAACTTATAAAGGGTGTCATTTCTTAACTCCATTCAGCGCCCTCACCTCGATGCTCTCCTTTGGATACTCTATCCTGTGATGATAAAAGCTCATTATCACCCTGACGAATTCATCTATTATGTTCTCAAGATCTTCAAGGGTGAGACCCGATGAATCAAGCTGCTTCTCACCGAATATCCCCATGACGACCTCTTCGACCGTCGATCTTATCTGAGAATGGGTCTTTCCCTTCAGAGCTCTTGAAGCCGCTTCAACGGCATCTGCAAGCATTATTATCCCCGATTCCTTGAATCTCGGCTTCGGACCCGGATACCTGAAATCATCCTCACTGACGTTCGGATCGAGTTCCTTCGCCTTGTTGTAGAAAAAGACCTGAACCCTCGTCCCATGATGCTCGGCTATTACGCATTCTATTGGAATGGGAAGCCTGTACTTTCTGGCGAGTACCCTACCGTATTTAACATGCTCGTCGAGTATAAGATGGCTCAGAAAAGGACTTATTCCGTCGTGAGGATTTTCCCCTTCGAACTGATTCTCTATGAAGAACACTGGCCTTTTCACCTTTCCTATATCGTGATAGTACGCAGCCACGCGAGCCAAAAGCGAGTTCGCTCCAATCCTTTCAGCCGCTGCTTCTGCAAGGTTAGCCACCATGCTGCTGTGATGATAGGTGCCAGGCGCTTTCATACTCAAGAGCTTCAAAAGAGGGTGGTTCAGATTTCCAAGCTCTATAAGTCCTATGTTCGAATAAATCCTGCTCGCGTATTCTATATAAGGCAGCAGCCCAAGGATGATAATGGAGGATATGAAAGGATTGGCGGCTGCCAGAGGTATTTCAAGCTTACCAACGGTTCCGATTATAAACACTTTCATGGAAAAGAGGACTGCCTGCACTATGGACATGATAAGCGCGGATTTCAGAACATCGATTCTCCTGTAAACATACCTCAAAGTGATGGAAGCTATTATGGACATGATAAGCCCTTCGAGCAGGATCCAAATGTCTTCGTTGAAGTGCACGAACATGAGTACCGACAAAAAAACACCTATTCCACGGGCGGAAGCTTCCTCGAATAGGAGTATTGAAAGTGCGGCAAAAAGATATATGGTGGAGAGAGCAGATCCGAACTTTGCGATAACAGCAGAAGAAGCAAGAGAACCTAAAATCAAGAGCGTGTGGAGGGTTGCAACATAGCTTTTGTGTATTCTGAAAAACGGGGACTTAGACAGCATGTCATAATTGACGATCATCCACACAGCTGAGGATATAAGAATTTCCAATACCAATCTGCTTATGTTCACTGGGAAAACGACATTTGCAGCAGCCACTGCAAGAAGCGGTGTTATGAACACCTTCCATGACATTATTTATCTCTCCCTTTCCCTGCTGCGTTCGTACTCCTCGTACGCCCTTATTATTCTTCTGACCAAGGGGTTCCTTACAACATCATCCTCAGTGAGGTAGACGAAGGCAATTCCTTCAACATCTTTCAAGATCTTCTGACATTCTATCAAACCAGACTTTTCTTTCTCTATATCCAGCTGCGTTATGTCACCCGTTATGACAGCCTTCGAATTGAAGCCAAGTCTCGTTAGAAACATCTTCATTTGATGGTATGTCGTGTTCTGGGCTTCATCCAGTATGACAAACGAATTGTTGAGAGTTCTCCCTCTCATGTAAGCGAGCGGGGCTATCTCGATTATCCCTTTTTCCCTGTACGAATAGAACCTGTCCGGGTGGATCATGTCCATTATCGAATCGTACAAGGGTCTCAAATAAGGATCGACCTTATCCATGAGATCTCCGGGCAGAAATCCGAGTTTCTCACCGGCTTCAACCGCGGGTCTCGTCAAAATTATTCTCTGAACCTTTCCACTTCTCAGATAATCCAGAGCCATAGCAACGGCCAGATAAGTCTTCCCCGTTCCAGCCGGACCTATAGCAAAAACCACGTCATGGGCTCTTATCGCCTCTATGTACTCCTTCTGACCCTTTGTCTTGGGCCTAACCCTTGTCCCCAGAATCGAAGACTTGGCTATATCCATTAATGTAAGACCGTTTTCACCATCTAAGTATTTCTGAACTATGTATTGGAATTCATCCCAACCTATCAGCTTTCCTTCGCGAGTTATCTCTATAAGCTCCTTGAATACTCCTGTTGCCGCATCTACCTTCTTTTCATCCTTGCCTCTTATCCAGATCTCATCATCTATCAAAGATATCTCCACATTGAACATCCTTCTGATAAACCTCGCCTTCCGGTCGTACTGACCGAGTATCTCAACCATCTCGACATCCCTCGGAACACTTACCCTTTTAACAGCCACCCTGCTGTCAACCTCCCCTCGCTATGCACTCCTTCAAAAGTATACCACGCTGCAAAAGATCCTCCCTTTCAGAAAACAAAACCCGGTCCCAGCAGTGGGACCGGGCAGCTATTGCAAGCAGCTCTTCAGGCTTCAACTGCCTTTTCCTCTTCTCCTTCTCTTTCCTCCTCTTCGCCCTCTTCCGCTTCACCTACGACTGCGCTCTCGACTCCGTATGGAACTCCCTCTCTACCCTCGAGGTAAGCATCGGCTATCTTACTCGTTATGAGCTTTATGGATCTTATCGCATCGTCGTTGCTCGGTATGACATAATCTACAAGATCGGGATCTGCGTTCGTGTCTACCATAGCAACTATCGGTATTCCCAGCTTGTTGGCTTCCGCAATGGCTATCTTCTCTTTCCTCGGATCTACAACGTATATAACATCCGGGATCCTTTCCATTCTCACAATTCTGCCGTCCTCGTAAAACCTCACGAGACCACCAAGGTTCTTTTTGAGCTTTTCGTAAATTCTTCTGAGCCTGCTCTGTTCCTTCTTGGGCATGGATTCGAACTCTTCTCTTCCTTCTCCCTCAATGAGGTTTCTGAGCTCAATGAGTTTATCAACCCTGGCGCTTATGGTGTGAAAATTGGTGAGGAGTCCTCCAAGCCAGCGGTTGTTGACATAAAACGCTCCGCATCTCTCTGCTTCTTCTTTTATGACATTCTGCGCCTGCTTCTTCGTACCTACGAAAAGGATCGTGGCACCTTCGGACGCCATCTTCTTGACGAACTCGTAAGCCTCATCCAAGAGCTTGACCGTTTTTTGCAAATCGATGATGTATATACCCTTTCTCGCGGCGTAAATGTAGGGCTTCATTTTGGGATTCCAGCGTCTCGTTCTGTGTCCAAAATGCACTCCGGCTTCCAGAAGCTGTTTCATCGTAACTACAGGCATCCACCAACACCTCCGTTTTGGTTTTTCTTCCCCCTCCTTCATTCCCCGCTACCGACCCTTTTAGGGCACCGAGGGCGGAGTCCAGAGGGGTGATTGATTAAAATCAACAAAAACGGGGGCAAAAGCCCCCAAAAATTTATCCTGGTGGCCAGGGGCGGAATCGAACCGCCGACACCTGGATTTTCAGTCCAGTGCTCTACCAACTGAGCTACCTGGCCACACATTAAATACCTGTGATTCCTTACCCTGGTGGGAGCGGCAGGACTCGAACCTACGACCTCCTGCTTGTAAGGCAGGCGCTCTCCCACTGAGCTACGCTCCCACCTTTTATTTGGCGCCCCCAAGGGGATTCGAACCCCTGCCTCTGGCTTGAAAGGCCAGTGTCCTAGGCCGCTAGACGATGGGGGCAAATCAAAGACCCTACTCACACCGCGTGTGGAATTTTACATAAAAAATCTCTCACTTGCAACCCCCATATATTCCGTCTGTAACACATGAGTCTTAATGGGCAGCACAAATATATACCCATGTGAAGTATGATTTTCTAAAGCACGCTTTATATAAACATGCTAAAATTCTTTTTGAGAGTACCCATTAAGGAGTTGAGAAAGTGGTTAGAGCAATCCTTCCGGTCATTCTAATATTAACGATCACAATTGCTTTGCCAAGAGCGCTATTGCTTTATAAATCCTCAGAAACCGGATACGGTGAAAATATACTTCTTAAGTATATAGCACCAGCTTTAAGAAAAGTGGGAGAAGATTACGATATAGTGAACGTAGAAAAAACGATACCTCGCATGGATTGGTATGACATCGTCGTTAGCTGTTTTTACTCTCCTCAAATGAAGCACGCGAAGGAATACATAAGAGAACTTGCACGTTATGTACACAATGGCGGGAAAGTTTTCATTATAAACAACATGGGTGCCTTTTCTGATCCACTGGGGAACAGTCCCACACTCGATGACTTGAATTCAGTCTTCAATCTTCTGGGAGCCGAATACGAATATGGATGGCATAAAGCAAACCTGAAATACGAATACGACAGCGACTACATCCTGAAGCCACCGCCCAAGAACATAAGAAGAGACATTGAAAAATGGTGGGTCTTTTCAAAAAACGTGAAAGTTGTTCTGAAAGCATCCTACAATTCCAACGAAGTTCCTCTGGTATTCTTTGGCAGAAATGGCGGAATAGCCGTCTTGGATCACGCCTTCGACGAGAAAGGAGTTCCATTTATAGACCTCGGAAAAATCGTTAGAGAAATCATCGTCGATCCAAGTGAAAACTCTCTTATCATGTTTGGAAAAAATACGGACGTTGAGATGACTTTCAAAAACGCGGGCTTTGAAATCTTCAAGGTCTCTTATGATTCTCTCAAAGACATAGATTTCAACTTTTTCAAGCTGGTTATATTCATAGGAAACAATCTTGAAAAAAGGCTAAAAGATTTCTCTCAAATGGAAGGCATTGTTCTATGGATAGGCGATGGAAATGAAACAGCAGAAGGAACAGTGGTGCTTAAAGCCACACTTGATATACCATACGATATTCCTCTTTTTCAAAAAAAGTTGAGCTATTTCAAAGCACCCGAAAACGCAATACCAATAATCGAAGTGAATGGAAAGACTGTGGGATGGATATCAAAAGGATTGATATACATTCCTTCGGGTATGGCTACAAAGGCCACAAGAGGCATCTTGATGGATGCCGTTTTAATTGCAGCCAAGAGACTCGCAGTGCCTGTCATAAACGGTTTTTCCGTTTTCTTGGACGATTTTCCCCTGCCTGCATACAACTTAAAGCGAAAGGAAATAACGAGGGAATTCGGAGACATAACAGACGCGGATTTCTATTACAAAATATGGTGGGATGATATGAAAAAGGTGGCAAAAGACCTGGGAATAAGGTATATTTCCGCACTCGTTACCAGTTACAACAACAAGCCCGATCCACCTTTTGACTTCACAGAATTTCTTCAAACTGAAGCTCCAGTAAGGTTCCTTGAAAAAGAGCATAAAACATTAGAAATAGAGCTTCACGGCTACAATCACCTCCCACCCCTGTCGAAAAACTGGGAAGAAAAGAATCTCATAGAGTCTTACAAAGCACTTAAAGCATTCTTGAAAAACGTGTGCGATTTTAAACCGATCGTTTTCATAGCACCAGACAACAAAGTAGACTGGCTCGGCATAAAAGCCGCAAAAAAAGTTTTCCATTCAATAAAAGTAATTGGAACTACCTATTACGGTAACCCAGAAACCACTTTCTCAGAATTCGCTGTGAAAGACGATGTGATCATTCTTCCGAGAACAACGAGTGGTTATTACCCGTTGAACAGGTTAATATATGAATCTATCTCTACTGTGCTCAACATAGGAACCTATCAGTACTTCATCCATCCAGATGACTTGTTTTCCAAGCAAAGAAATCCAAAAGGTTTAACTTGGGATGAAATGATTCAGAATTTCAGGAACTTCTTGAGGGTCATGAAATCCACATATCCTTGGCTGAGAATGCTCGGCGCAAGAGAAATAGCCTACATTTTCACTGATTATTTCAAGTATCCGCCAAAGATCAGCTATCTTGAAGGTGAAATAAGAATATCTCTTCCAGAAGGTGCTGTTCTTCCCAGATACTTCTTCATCAAATCTTCAAACGGTGTGGTTATAACTGGTGGCAAGGTAATATATGATATGAAGAATTTCAAAGTAGTAGAAATGAATAGCTATGAGATGATCGTTAAAACTTCGAGGTGATATTCTGGCGGGAATAGGCTTTAAGCTTAGAGAAGTCATGGGAAAAGGTTTGATTACATTTGATATCGGCGCAATAATTTACGCCATTCTTATTACTTCCGGCCCCTGGATAATTTCGTCCACTTATATGTTTCTAATGGTCGCAATGCTGAACGTAGACGAATTTTTTTCTTCAAGCTTGATCTACTCGTTCATATTCTCAATGATAATATCCGGTGGATTCTCATTCTTGGTGACCAGATACATATCAGATGAGTTTTACATAAGCAACATTGAAGCCGTCAGAAGAGCATATGGAGGATCTATATTTTTGGTGGCACTAATAGCGCTCGCTCTTTCCATCTCTTTCTTTCTAATCAATCCATACTACAGCTTTTTGGATGCATTTCTTGCTATCTACGCTTTAACTTCTCTATCTGTTTTGTGGATACAAATGGTATTCGTGGTATCATCCGAAAAGTTTCTCCCCGTTATCCTTTCTTATCTCAGCGGTTTCACACTTGCAATGATATTATCACTCATCTTTAAACAGAAATTCCTTCTCTTCTTCGATGCAGGAATCTCCCTCACAGTGGGTTTGCAGAATATCTTCATCATTAACGAAATAGGAGTGCCAGACAAGCTATCACTTGAATTCTTGAAAGCCTTTAAAAAATATCCAGAGAACCTGCTAATCGGTTTTGGATACTACTTTGCCGTATGGGTTGATGACCTGATAGCTTGGGCTATAAGGGGAAGAGAAATAATCCCAGGCTTTGTGTTTTCACTCGATTACGATGTTCCTATGTTCTTAGCCTACTTGTTTGTAATTCCTTCTCTGTCCATGTTCATATTCTTCGTTGAGACGGAATTCTACACAGAGTACAGAAAATTTTACCTTCAAATCGAAAAAGGCGAGCGGCTTTGGAAAATAAGTAATCAGACCGAACGATTGAAACAAGCGGTGAGACAGTCGATAGGCTCAATAGCCGCCGTCCAGATAACCATGACTTTCATAGGCTTCGCCATCTCAGAGAGCTTGAAAAGCTTGGGAATGTCAGACATAGCGATATATATATTCAAATGGGGGCTTATAGGTGCAGGATTTAATGTGATGTTTTTGACGGCTCTATTAATAAACATGTACTTTGATTTCAGAGATATCGCATTTCAATCGATTCTCGTGGCTCTCGCGTCTAACATAATTTTTTCTATACTAACAATAAAAACCATGCCTGGTTTTGGCTTTGCCATTTCATTTGCCATAAGCTTTATATTCATATCCATAAAGTTCTACGGCAGACTCAGCAACATCATAAGGTATGTTTTCATGCATTCTAAATCTGGACTTGAAAGATCCAAAGCAAGGAGGTTCAAACCTCATGGCTTCTTCTAAAAATTTTAAACTTTTAATATTTATCGAAATGCCCTTGATATATATTGCAGCTGCTGCTGCCGATTATCACATTACGAAAAGCTTTCCCATCAAATTTACTTGGCTGGTCCTTCTAATTTACTCCGTTAGAAGAGATATGATTGTTCATGTCATTTCCAGTGCAATATTCCTGCTGATGATAACATATGAAACCAGATTGGCATTAAATTCTGCAATGGTCCCCTCAACCGTTATTCTTGGAGTCTCCACTTTAATCGCACTTATAAACAATTCAAGAGTTCATGGTATTCAACAACTGACATACGACATTCGAGATAGAGAAAAAGAGATAAACGATCTAAAAGAAAAGATCATCTATCTCAACTCAATCATAGAGGACCTTAAAAGTAGGATATTCTATGAAGGCGAAGGACTGTCCACGCTATTTCTGCGATTGAAGAATATAAGAACAGATAATCCGAAACTCTTCTACAAAGACTTTGTGGAAACAATATCTACTTTCTTTTCTATACCGGGCATATCGGTTTATCGTTACAGGAGAGGGTTTTTCAGACTCCTCGCCGCAACAAAACCAACTACTTTAGGATTTACGTTTCGCGAAGGCGATTCCGTAGTAGTTGATGAAACCTTAAAGAAAGGGTACGCCAAGCTAATCGACCTCCTTGATGAAAAACTATCGGATGTTGAACCTTGGATGGCCATTAAAATAGGGGAAGAACCAAAAGGCGTTTTAATCGTCGATGAAATAGACCCTGTAAAGCTTAAAAAACCTTATGAGAAGTACCTCTCATCTCTCTGTGCATGGTTTGATGTGATGCTGGAAAGAGTAGAAGAATTCGAAATACTAAAAAATCTAAGACACTCAGATGGAACCTACCCCATCGAAGTTTACGAAAAACTGAAAAACGAACATATGAACATGGCTGAAAGAGGATTGCCATTTTCCGAAATTTGCGTATGTCACGATAATCTATTAGAACTTTTGAGGTTTTTCAGAGAGGACGATATAGCCACAAAAATAAACATCGGTGGAAAAGAATGCTTAAAAGTCCTCCTGCCGATGTGTGATGAAGAAGGAAAGGAAAAGATAATGAAAAGGCTGAAGGGAAAGTTTGGAGATGATTTGGAAATATGTGATGTGGATTAATTTTGCCTTTGGAATTTACAACCTGTACATGCTCTTTTCAGGGAAAACAGAATATTTCCTGATCGTATTCGCTGTTAACTTGCTGGTAACTTACATTGCAACTAAGAGCTTCCCAAGAACCATAATAGCAGCATTGGGGTATCCATTTGCATTACTTCCCGGTTCGGGGAAAGTTTCGTGGGAAAAAAGAGAATATGTTAACGTGAATGTAACAGAAGAGCCCGCTGAGAGCGGGGAAGATATTTTGCCTATGAAAGACTACATACTGGCGGGAACTTCTGACGAGAAGAAGTATGCGATTATAGAACTCGTGAAAAATGCCATTTCAGGGACATTGGACATAGGAGAGGTCGTAGATATCTTGAAAAAATTCATATCAGATGAACACCCAGATGTCGCATTATACGCATCTGAGAGCATTGAAAAGATAGAATCGCATCTTCTCAAAAGAATGAGAAGTGCCAAAATCTCTCCCTTGGAATTCGCCCAATTGACTTATGCATACATATCCGCAGAATTTGCGCATGGAAAACTCAAAGAACATTACAGAAACCTTGCTCTAAAAGCTCTGGAAAAGGCAGAAAAAACTGAAGAATATTATGTGCTTTATTACAAGCTATCTGGCGATAAAAAGATCTTGGAAGAAGGGCTCCAGAAAACTGGCTCCAAAAAGATAGCAGAAGAACTCATATATGCGGAATTAAAAGACAGAAATTTCAAGGCAGCTTCTGAGATTCGGAAAAAATACATTCAACCTGCTAACTCTTCATAAAGCCTCTTATACGCACTTATCATTTTATCCAAAGAATAATGCTTTCTGACTATTCTTCTACCAGCTTCTCCTATTTTCTCTCTCAACTTTCCATCTCTGAGTTCAATCAGTGATTCCGCCATGGAAATATAGTCTTTCGGTTTCACAACAAATCCTGCTTTTTCCGAGTCCTTTTCTACCATCTCTTTACATCCACCCACATCCGTTGTGACTACTGGTGTACCGCTTGCCATCGCTTCGAGGATGACTAACGGCTGACCTTCTGAAACACTACTCAAGAGAAGAACATCCATTTTCGGATAAAATTCCTTCGTATCCTGCAATCCGAGAAACTCAACGGTATCTTCAAGACCGAGGATCTCTATCTCACTCAAAAGCTCTTCTTCATATTCCTCATCCTCAACTGGACCAACTATCATAAACCTAACTTCCGGAATCTCATCTTTCACTATCCTGATGGATTTTATAGCCGTTTTTAAATCTTTTATTCTGGATATCCTTCCAACGAACCCTATTACATACCCAGGATGAGCTTCTTTTTGAAGATCGAATCTATCCACATCTATTCCATTGGGAATTATCATCATCTTTCTCCTATCTGCACCCAATTCTAATTGGAACAACTGGTTCTTTTCAAAAAGTGTGACCAATCTATCCGAGAATTGATATGAAACAGCGCTGATAACTTTGAAAAAACCAATCCAAAGCTTCTTGTAAATCTCCTTAACGAAGGAAGAAGTGAGAATCTCTCGTTCTCTTTCTCGATGATATATGCCGTGTTCAGTTATCAGCAGCTTCGTGCCGTGGTAGAGTTTCCCAGATATGGCTGTCAGCGAGGCATATCCCGTTGTAACCGAATGGTATATATCGCACTTTTCGGGTATGAATTGGAAAGAATTCAAAAATGGAAGAAGGAGATTCCTTATGGTCCAAAAATATTCTATAAAACTCTCTTTTTCAAAAAACCTATTGTATACATCGATCAAAACATCCCAAAATTCCTTACTCTTCATTGCAGCTATTACGTCCTTCCCCACTATCTTCTCCATGATATCGGCCACAACAGAAGCTATTTTGATGACATTCTGATTGTAGAGCACTCTCTCATATATCTCTCTAAAATACTCACCAGGTGCCTTTTTACGAGGTCCCCATTCGACTTCCGAAAATATATTCAACACGTTGATCGAAGAAACATTACGGGGAATCTTGTACTTTACTTCTTTTTCCTTTAAATCTGGGGCAAGGTGATATATGGAGAATTCCACCTCTGGCAAATTCTCCATCAGTACTTGCAACCAACTTGAAACCCCACCCGTTACATACGGATAAGTCCCCTCGACCATCACACATACTTTCAAGTTTTCCCACCCCAAGCGTTTTTCATCATATCACATAAAAGTCTCTGATACTCAACAAAAACGAAGCAAAAACAAGTCGATTTATTCACAGCCCTTTCCTGAAATTCCAAATTTTTCACACTCTCATATCCCTACTTTCCGGTCTACAACATTTCTACCAAATCCTGCTCCCTATAAAAGTATTTTCAAAGCATTTTCTAAGGAAAGCCGAGTATCATAAATGCGAGAAAACCTATATTGAAAAAGGAGGAGTCAGGCGATGAAAAACCTCTTGGCTTTGGTCGTTTTATCCCTCGTTTTCGTTTCGGGATTTTCTTTGCCTCTTGACGATGCCTTAAACACCGCCGTATCGAGCGACACGAGCTATATGGCAGCAAAAATCGAACTCGAGATAGCAAAAATGGACTACGAAAAAAGCAAGCTCCAGGCTGATACCGAGAGAGACACGCTCCTCGCAGAGCTTTCCTATCAAAAAAGTCTTCAAAGCTACGAGCTCTCCCTGAAAAACACTTATAAAGAACTCTTAGAAACTATATTCGACCTCATCTCAGACAGAATTTCACTCGATATTGCAAAGCTTCAGTTAGAAAACGCAGAAGAAGCATACCAAGCCAACAAACGCCTTTTCGAAAAGAGCCTGATCTCCGAAAACGACCTTAAGAGCTCTGAGCTTGATCTGAAGCAAGCCAGTGCAGACCTTGCCGCAGTGCAGAATTCCCTGAAATTATCAGAAGAGATTTACAAAAGCTATTTCGATGTGGATATAAAAGACATAGAGATATCGCTTCCAGAAAATCCTCTCAAAGGGTTATCTTTGGAAGATTACATGGCAAATCTCACATCTGTGAAAATAGCAGAGCTTAACCTGAAGATAGCGGATTACGATCTGAAAAATCTCTCCTTAGACGCTTCAACATACGAGAAAAATCGAGCGCAGCTTTCGTACAAAAAAGCGAAGATGGACCACGAAAACACAATAAACGAGGCGAAGAAGAACTTCGAAAACTCTATAAACTCCCTTAAGAAAACTCTGGAAAACCTGAAAATCCTAAAGGAGAGCATTGACCTTGAAGAAAAAATCCTAAAAGATTTCGAAAAGAGATTCGAAAAAGGTCTGATATCCAGGCAGCAGCTTAACACCCAAAAGATAAAGCTCCTAAATAAAAAGCAAAATTATTATTCTCTCCTTAAGACATATTACATATCCTTAATAAATCTTCTGATAGATGCCAAAAAACCCATCTCATTTTGAAGAGGTGGTAGCAGATGCGAAAACTCCTTTTAATTCTGCTACTACTCCCAGCGATGCTTTTTGGAAACGTGTTTGATATCTACCAAAAACGTCTTGAAGACTCCTCTAATTACCTTCAAGCATTGCTGAATCTGGAGGAAAGCCAGCTGAATCTGAAGCTTTACGAAATTCCCTTCGTTCCGGAAATAGCCCTATCTCTGGGTCCCAACGGAATCGTCATCGACGAGGATGGGATCCACGACTTCAACTTCTCCATAACCGCGAATTTCATTCACCTCTACGGTTTCAGAGCAGGCCTGTCGTTTCCCTTTTCTGTGAGTCCAGAAAAACCGGAGATATCACCCGATCTGCCTCTTTTAACGATCTCTAAGGATATAAAAGAAAATTTCGAAACCGCAAAACTTCGCGCCCAAGCATCCTACTTTTCGGCTCTCTTTTCCCTGACTTCCACGAAAAACTCCATCTTCATAGAGCTGGTGCAGGATATATTCGATTGGCACCACTTGACTGCAAA
>JALWSA010000069.1 GCA_026993805.1 Thermotogaceae bacterium
ACAAACAAATGGATATCGGACTTTCGCCACACAGATTATATCACAGACGCAGAGAAAATGCAGAAGCTGAGGGAATTTCAGAAAGACCACGACATCTACTTTGGAGTAGGAGCAAGAAAACGCCATGGGGGGCGGGGAAAGGAAGATGTACTGTATCTAAAAGCATGCTGGATCGACGTAGACGTGAAGGATCCAGAGAAAAAACACCAATTGATAGCCGAGCTGAAGCAGTGGTTCAAACCACCAACGATCATCGTTGACTCTGGAGGAGGATTCCATGCGTACTGGATCTTAAAGGAACCTGTATATGAACCTGATTTCAAACGCGTAGTGGCCGTAAACCGCGGTCTAGCAGAGAGATGGGGCGGTGATCGAGCGGTTGCAAGTGATACCGCGCGAATCCTCAGGTTTCCAGGAACTTTGAACCACAAATATACTCCACCAAGACGAGTCAGAATTCTCCATTTCGATGATTCCAATGTGTATTCCCTAGAGGAACTGGAGGATTTCGCGGTCACGATTGAACAGTACGATACTTCACCAAAGTATCATCGAGGAAGAATCACTTTACCAAACGAAGTGATAGCTGAAACCATCGAAGAATGCGCTTTTCTGAAATACTGCAGAGATAACGCGAAGGAACTACCGGAGCCTTACTGGTATGCCATGATAACGAATCTTGCATTCGCAGGAGCCGATGAAGTGATCCACAAGCTTTCTGAACCATATGAGAAAGATGGAAAAAGATACTCATTTGAGGAAACGCAAAAAAAGATAGAGCATGCACGTAAAGACGCTCCAGGGCCACACACATGCGAATACATTCACACTGTTCTAGGATTCGAAGGATGTGAACACTGCTACTGGCGGGGGAAGGTGAAAGCACCAATCGGCATTGCTTACAGAATTGCAAAACCTAATCCTTTCGCTGATGTAGTGGATGTAAAAACAGGAAGAATTCAGCGTAGAACCTTGATCAGAGCCTTTTTTGAACTGGATTTCACACAGAATGTTTATAAGGAATTTGATGAGGAAGGAAAATTCGTGTCGTTCTACATCTGGAACGGAAAGTACTACCAGCGAATAGACGAGACAGGCCTTAAGGCTATGCTGTACAGAGAAGCTGAGAAATACGGAATGAACCTTATAGCAGAAGACCTGAACCAAGTGGTAGAGACGATGAAGATCGCATCGGAGATAAAGGATGTACCAAGGCGACAGGTTTTTGGAATTCCTGTGAAGAATGGAGTACTGGTTCCATACAGAAAAATCGGTGATGTAGTTGAATTCCAGTTAAAGCCACATAATCCATCGAATGGAAACAAGTACATCTTACCTATATCGTACTTCCCCAACGCGAGAGCGGATCGCTGGATGGCCTTTCTGGAAGAGGTAGTACTGGATGAAGAAGCCCGGTACCTTTTGCAGGAATATGTTGGAAGTATGCTGGTTCCAAACTCGGTTTTAAATCCACAACGAGCGGTGATACTGGTTGGACGTGGAAGAAACGGCAAAAGCACGTTCGCTAACACTATCGCAAGGATGTTAGGAAAAAAGAATATAGCATCTCTGAGATTCGATGAACTTCACGGCTTCAAACTGTCTCTACTGGTTGGAAAGATCGCGAATATCTCATCAGAAATCACCACAGGGAAATTCGTGGAAACGGCAGTATGGAAACAGCTTATAAGTGGAGACTGGATCGTCGTGAACAGGAAATTCAAAGATCCTATCATCTACCGAGCAGAAGCAAAGCATCTGTACACAGTAAATGAACTGCCAAGAGTTAGTGATACAAGCGAAGGATTTTTCAGAAGAGTGATCATAATACCATTTCCTGTGGAAATTCCAGAGGAAAAGGTGAATCCTTTCCTTGAAAAAGAACTGGCAAAAGAAACGCCAGGGATCTTGAACTGGGCACTACAAGGTTTGGAACGCGTATGGATCAATAAAGGATACCTGAGCTTACCAGAGAACGTGAAGCAGTACATTGAAGAATACCGTTACGAGCAGAACCCTGTAATGATATGGTTCGATGAAGAAGTGGAAATCACACCAGACAGAGCGACTTCAATTGATAACCTCTACAAAAATTACCGTAACTGGTGCAAGGAAAACGGATTCTCTCCTCTCTCCAAAGTACACTTCAGCAGAGAACTGAAAAATCTTCTGGAGATGAAGAAGATACCAGTAAAAGAAAAACGTTTGGTTGAGGACGGAAAGCGCCCACGAGGACTGGAAGGAATTAAATTACGTCACGCTTAAACTACACTAACAACCACCACAACCGCAGGAATATTCCTGCGGTTTTTTGTTTTATATAGGTATCACAAAGAAAGTGTCGGCAAACTGCCAAGAAGGAGGATAAAAGAGATCTGGTACAATCTGGTACAGTTTTGGTACGTTAACTTTTTTTTTGAAATCCTGATTATATCTTCATTTTGGAGTTTAACGTACCAGATGTACCAGATGTACCAGATGATCCTATAGGAAATATGATATGGTGTTTCTCCATATAAATAGGAAAAATATCTGGTACATCTGGTACACTACCTCACTCTTTCCCTTTTCTAGACTTTCTTTGGTAAATGTCGGAAAATGTACCAGATGTACCAGATGATCTGGTACATTGAACGTTTTTCCACAATTGGAGTGAAAAGTTACTGGTACAGTGGATGAAAATTCAGTATTGATACTAGTTTCACGTCGTTTTGGTGGTGGAAAAATGTACCAGATACTGTACCAGATCTGGTACACTTTGACGTTTTTTTAGCTTGTAGACAGTGTTTTTTGATTTGGTACATTGATGGTTAAGGAAAGGAGGAGTGGAAAGATGGATATCATGAAGGCGTATTACCACGCAAAAAGGAAGGGGTTTCTGAGGACACTTGAGATGGTCGAGTACATATTACTAGTTTCGCTTGAGTTTGAAAATCCTTCTCTCTTGAAGGATGCTGAAAGGACATTGATAGAAGCAGGAGAAGAACTTGGGAATATATTCGAAGTTTTTGGAGAACAGGAAGACCTCAAACAGCAGTTTTTAGAAACATACAACGATTATGTGTTCATTCTGAGATTGCTGAAAAACATTGAAGAAAAGACGGAAGAATTAAAATGCGAATCATTTCACTGGGAAGAAGAAGTCTCAAGAGATCTTCGTGTGATGGAAATAAAGCGTGCATAGTTTAAAAACTAAAGCAAAAAACTTCGAATCGTGCAAAAAGATAGAAGGGAACCACTTTCTAGAAAAATGAAAGAAATTCACAGGTGGGAGGGATGGAAAATGAAAGAACTTGAAAAAGCGAGGAACAGGATAAAAGAGTTAGAAGAATTAATCAAACAGATTGACATCACGATCGAGAACTACCAGCACAGACTCGCTAAAAATAATGAAGAGATCAGAACACTTTACAACCGCATCTCTCTTGAGAATTTCGAAGACGAACTCGAACGAGCTTGGAAACGTCGCAACGAGAACGAAAAATATCGCTTTTACATTAACGCGCTTGAGTATACACAAGCAAGTTTAAAAGGCTTGCTTGATGATGCAAAACGACATTTTCAAGCTTTGGAACAAAAAGCCAGAGATTTAGAATGGGCGATACAAAAGACGAAAAAGCTGATTGCAGAGATTGAAAAAATACCACCAACAGATCGTCGGTATAAACAAAAAGACGTGATGATACGCTCCAATCGTGAGAAGCTTGAAAAAATACTCTCCGAATATGAAAAAATTACAGGAGAGAGGCTTGATTAAACAAACTGGGATAAATCCCGTGCTTTCACCCTGTGTCGAAGTGTCGAAGATGTTGCGGTGTTACCTGTTACACTGTTACACCTCTTTTTGTGGTGTTACACTTTGTTACACTTACCATTATCATTCGACACTTCGACACTTCTTTTTCAAATTCGACACTTCGACACTTGTTCGAAAAATTTTGGGGGTAAAAAAATTATGAAGCACGTTCGAAAAAAGGAATCTTCTTACTGGTGGGATGAGGTTTTTCGGCGGTATACAGAAGGCTCATACCTAAAAATTCCAATTCGCTGGTTAGCACGGAGGATTAAGAAAGCACCGTCAACGGTTTGGTATCAGATGAAAAAACGAGGTTTTGTCTCTCCATTCGATCAAAGATTCAACGCTGTCAAACATGGTTATTATAGTGAGCAATATGCAAAGGTTATCACAGGCAAGGAAAAGATTACAAAAAAAGATCGAGCTTTTCTTATTATCGCTTATATTTTAAACGTAGGGGCAAAAAAGACTCGCACAGAGGATTTTCTAAAAGCCATGAATCTTTTGGTAAGATGCTATGATGTATCAAAAGCTGAAAGTCAAAAAGGGATCGGGCTTCTCAATGAACGATTTGGGGGGGTGATGCAAAATGAAAGGGAATGAAAAACTCACACGCAGAGAAATACTCGTAATAGATGCACTTCTTACATCGAGGACAGTGAAAGAAGCATCAAAAGTCTCCGGAGTGTCAGAAGCAACGATATATCGGTACCTGAAAAAACCACATGTGAGAAGCGCTTTGAGAGAGAGAAGAAGCGAGCTAATAAATGGTGTTCTGAGATACTTCACACACCTTGGAAAGAAGGCGGTAGATAATATAGCATCGCTCCTGGACAGCGAAAACGAAAAAGTAAAATTCGAAGCCTCAAAATTCACACTCGAGACACTACTAAAACTAAAACAAATCGAGGAGCTGGAAGATCGACTTGAAAGACTCGAGGCTATAGTGGGGGAGATGAGAGAATGAGAGATTTAAAACGAAGGATGAAAAGGCTGGAGAAGGAACTGGGAAATAGAGAAAATATGAAAAAGATGCTACTCGTGGAAGGCGAATGGCTTAAGAATGGTTATCATGTAAGGTACGATGAAATAGATAAAGTTTTCAAAAGTAAAGAAGAAGCTGAGAAATACCTTGAAGAACTCGAAAAGAAATACAAGGTTATTCTCATTGAGCTAGTAGGTACCAAAGACAAAAGCGAATAAAGGAGCTGGGATTTATCACAACACAAGCTTTAAAAAGAACGCATTATAGAACACTTCACCTTGTTTTAGCTGGAGCCAACATCATCTCACTATCTCACAAAGCTTATATTTCACTCTTAGACTGTCTTCCTGTGGTATTTTCTGATAAACTGCTTCATTTCTGCGATTTCTCATACTTTCTATCCTTGGAAGAGAGGATTTCCTCTCCTCTTTTTCTTTCACCATATTTCCGCCATTATCCCTCCATCAACCATCATTATTTGATATGCATTCTAACAGGGATCAAAATGAGCCGACTTGTATTTTTTCTTCATGCAAATAGTAAATTTTCGTGTTTCAAATAAATTATGCTAGAATTTTAAACGCATGGTTGGAATTTAATGCAGGGGGTGGTGTTATGCGTGGATTATCAACATTATTTGTACTAATACTTTTGCCTCCTTTGATGCTTCTTTTAACAGGTTGCCCAGGTAGCATTTCGGCCCCTCCAACTCCGTCAACAACAGAGGTAACACTCATCGATGATAGTGATCGTCATCTAAATGAACAACACTATTTTCGGTATGGAGACCCGATAACAATTGATAAACCAGGCAGAATTGATGTATATTTCAACTTAAAAGAGTGGGACGAGGATTATAGGCTAGAAATTTTCTTTCTCACGGTGGAAAACTTCCTACATTTCAAAAATGATGAAACTTTTTCTGCCATAGAACATAAATCAATATTGTATACAGGTATTTATGAGTTTGATTTTGATGTCTCTCCTGGAAGTTACTATCTAGTAGTTGATAATTCTGATCTTGGATGGGAAAATACAGACTGGGATGGGTATAATGATGATGCAGTGTATGATTTACTTGTAACCTATACCACCACATCATCGTATTAATTCTCCACGATTCAAGGCATAATGCTCGCTATATAACGTGTAACCCCCCCAAGCTGAGCGGTTATATATCTCGTGGAAAAAATGGGCAAAAACAACGCTCGCCTTTGCCTCTGATTTTTCGATACCGGGGGGTCTGCATTTGGACTAGTCCGGTTTTTTCTTGTGACATCGTGACAATCGCTTACGAGAATGGCCTATAAGGCTTTTCACTGAGGAGGGGGAGCTATCTAAACACTTGCCAGGAAATTTGAAAGGGCTCTATGGCCAAATATGCATGTGGTGGAAGTGCAGAAGAGAAGCAAGGAATTGCACTTCATAGATTCTTTTAGGTGGTATACTTCCTCTTAGGAGGGGATAATGTGACTAGAAAGTTCACGGTGATCATCGAAAAAGGGGAGAAAGAGTACATAGGACACGTTGTGGAACTTCCAGGATGCCACACACAAGGAGCGACGATAGACGAATTGATGGAGAATATAAAGGAAGCTATAGAGTTATACCTTGAAGTGAAGGGAGAGGAGATAGAACCTGTGGAAGTAGTAGACGTCAGGACGGTGGAGGTATGAGTCCAAGATATCCTCGATTGACAGGGAAAGAGATTCTAAGAGCTCTTCAGCAGATGGGGATAGAAGTGGTACGCCAGCGAGGGAGTCATGTCATAGTCAAAAATAGTGAGGGAAAAGTGAGTGTTATTCCAATCCATGCTGGGAAAATTATAGAGCCAGGGCTTTTAAAATCTATTTTGAGGGATCTTGATATAACTCTCGATGAGTTTCTAAAGCATCTTTGAGCTATTTTTCTTCTCTTCTCCTTTTTCTGAACCACTCCTTTATCCGCTCTCTCCAAGTTTTCTTTGGTGGTGGAAGGCCTTTGAGTTTCTCGCTTATATCCATAATCGTTGAAAGATATAACTCCACAAGCTCGCGTAGGTGCTGGATCTCTTTTCTCAGTTCTTCGTTTTCCTTTCTCAGCTTATAGAGTTCTTCGGAGATATAGCTTTCGGTTGGAGCCAAAGACTGACCGAGTCGCTCCAACGCGGTTGACAGGGTCAGACCAGACCGTACAAGCTCCACGAAACGTTCAAAGATTTCTATATCTCTCGGCGAAAGCTCAAGGGATTTCTCCTCACGCCTTGGTGTGATATATCCTCTTGACCACAGCAGATGCACATATTTTCTCACAGTCGTATATGGAATTTTGGACATGCGGGATAATTCATGCAGATTCAAGATAATCACACTCCATTGGTTATAACCAAGATCGGATAATGACACATATGTGTCTATGATTATATCAACATTTGTGGGGGAACGCATAACCAAAGAATGTACTTCCGTAAAGAAAAGTTATCGGAAGTTCTCCTCCGTGGCCACCGTGAGAATGTCAGATATCCTGGATATATCAATGTGGTTTTTTATATTTTACATGTTCTTAAATGTATCGTTTATGTGGCTTAATGTTATTTCGTGTTGCTTAGTGTTATAATGAGATCGAAGACTGACAGGACAGGGGGCGAGAGTATGAGTATCGAGGTGCTGGAAAAGGTAGGAGTGAGGAAAAGGTACATCACCACGCTGAAGAGAGAGGGTTATAACACGATCGAAGAGCTTGAAAGGTACTTGAGGGAGAGGAATTACGATCACTACCGATTGATACTTCTCGGTCTTGGAGCCAAAGGATCGTGGGAGGTTTGGCAGGGATTCAAGAGGTTGAAAGGGATGAGAGAGGTCGCCTGACCTCTCCTTTCTTATATCTCCAGAAAGGTGGTGGGAAAAGGTGATAGAGATCAACGATGAGAGGTTTTATACCCGCGACGAAGTAGCAGAACTATTTAAAGTCACGAAGATGACACTCCTACGGTGGGAAAAAAAGGGACTGCTGAAGAGAATCAGAATTCCAGGAACCAGACGGGTGTATTACAGAGAAGAGGACATAAAGGAACTTCTCTTGAAACACAGGGAGTGATTATAAGAAACGAACCCCCCACGGAGGAACCGTGAGGGGACGACTGACAGGACAGGGGTTATTCAGTTTTATCACCTTTATTCTACCACGAGGGGGCTTGATAAATTGCTTGACGAATTGAAAGGAGGGGGGGTTGATATGTCACTAGTGGTGTGGAAAATTTTGGAAATGTTGGATGAAGGAAAGACATTGAAAGAAATAGCAGAATTCTTCAATATATCGATAAGAAGACTCTTTAAGATATTTGAGAAATGCCGATTTGCAAGGAGCATTCATGACTACACCACGGAGGATAGAGAGAAGATCAAGCGAATGAAAGAAGAGTGGGGAAAAGTGAGAAGCTTCATCTCGTTGATCTCGGGGATGCGGTGTATCTCACCGGAGAAGAAACCGGATCTTATTGTGCCCCTCTCACCTGTTATAAGTCCTGAAGTGGTGCGTAAGTTTGTGGAAGTTGGAGCAGATCTTGAAATGCTGAAGAGGATAACATATGGGGATATCACAGAGTTGGAAAGGTATTATGCATGGTGCATAAATCCTCAGAAGGGAATATTTTTAGAATGTGGAGGATTTGGCGATCAATGAGACAGGAAACGGGGTATAATAAGAAAATGACCAGGGCGAGGGCGCCCCAGTCACAAGGGTTATCTTATTGCCGTGTTCAAAATGAGTATACCACAGGAGAGGACTGAAAGCAAAACGAGGGTCTTTCAAAAACCGCTCAATAACTTAAAAAAAGAATGCCCCGCCCTGGTCTCCAAAGAGGCCATGGCGGGGTTTTTGCTTGTATGAGTAGAAAGGAGTGAAAAAAAAAGAATGGAAGATAAGGAATTTCTCAATACCACGAAAAACCTCGTTTCCGAGAAAAAACTAATCTTTCCTGAAATTTCAAGGGAAATTTCCCCCACAATTCAGGAAATACAGATGCAGTTGGCCAAATTAGGTAACTCATTAAAACGGCAAGTGGTGTTTCCAATTATGGATATGTGGAGGCAGTTTGAAAAATTAGGTAACTCACTAGAACAGCAAATGATGTTTCCAGTTACAGATATCTATCAACGAGTAGCCAAAGTGATGCAATGGCAAATAGTGACTCCACAAATGAGGATCTTTGAGCGAATAGCACAATTGCAGGCGGTGGAAACATTCTATCAAAGATTGAGGATATCCACAAGTCGTATTATCGAGGCGTTCGAGGCATTTGAACAGTTTAAGAAGCAAGTTTGTTTCCCCATTGTAGAAAAAACCTTTGTAAGAAAATTCGGCGAAGAACTTTCCAAGGTCTTTCTAATATCAAAGTATCGTGACCTCATGCTGAAAACACCTATGAAGAGATACAAAGGAAGAACACCACTTCAAGAAGCCATTTTGAGAGGGATAAAAAGTTTTATCAAGAGAAAACGAGAACTACTCCATGAAGCACAGCGGGAAAGCCAGGAGCTAGAGAAGGTTTATCTCTACGACATAAACCTTGGCGGGCAGTTGATAAGCTACCTTTTCCTGGCTGAATCGAACACCAGAGGAGGTACTCACTACATCGATACCACCATCCAGGATATTTACGGCGAGCTGAGACGTCAAGTATTCGAAGCGGTTTTAAAGCAAATCCAAAAGGCTCTTAAAGGTGATAAAAAAGCTTTAAGAACGATACGTGACGTGGTGGAAACAGGAAATATCACGGTACTGGAAAAAATCATCAATTACTTTGGTTTTATCGCTCATAAGCGTCTGATCAGTATTCTTGAAGAGATCTCCGAGAAAGAAAAGCGGTTACCAACAGTACTGGTGGATCCTACAGATGAGAAATATGATCCAGACTTTCTGACACCTGATATCTTCACACCAGAAGCTATCGTAAAGAGAGATCTGTTACTCGAGTACATCGAAGAAGAAGCAGGAAAAGAAATCTGTGAACTGGTGAAATACCGCGCGGAGAATCTCACCAAAACAGGAAAGATTCCTTCTCTCAGAGATCTGGAAAAGGAATTAAAAATTCCCAACAG